>JAJYMD010000192.1 GCA_021787255.1 Actinomycetes bacterium
GCCAGGTGTAGCGGGCGCCGGGCGGGAGCGGGATCGGCCCCATGTTCACCGCGAGCGCGACGTCGATCGGCGACCCCGCGGGCAGGCCTGGCGGCTGGCTCACGGTGAACTCCCCGCGTACCTCCACGGGCTGGGAGCCCTCCTGAGTCTGCACCAGCACCGGCCGGCCATCCGCGTCCTCCAAGAAGAGCTCCCAGTGATGGGCTCTGTCCGCCTCGTTCCAGTCGACTTCGATCTTCAACGCGACGGCGGAGGGGACCGGGTCGGGGCCGGTCATCGACCAGCCGCCCCCGAGGATGTACAGCTTGCCGTCTGCGACCTGCGCGGCGTCGCAGAGCATCATCGTGACCTTCACCCGGTGGAGGCTAGCAACGCGCTCGCGCGAGGATGCCTGCGTGCTGCGAGATGACGTGTACCGCCGCCCGCTGGCCACGGCGCTCGACAGGCTGGCCGTCGGCCCCGGCTGGCGCGTCGTCGACGTCGGCGCGGGGGCCGGGGACGTCTCGGTGGCGCTGGCCGAGGTCGTCGGAAAGGACGGCAGGGTGTACGCGGTCGACAGCGACCCCGTCGCACGGGACGCGACCGCGCACGCCGCCGCCGCCTACAGCCAGGTCCTCACGATCACCCAACGCGCGGAGGACCTCCGGCTCCCCGAGCCCGTCGACCTCGCCTTCTGCCGCTTTCTCCTCCTGCACGTGGTCGACCCAGTCGTGGCGCTCGCGAAGATGGCGACGGCGGTCCGCCCCGGGGGGTGGGTCGTAGCCCAAGAGCCCATCACCTCGGCGGGTCGGGTCGACGGCAAGCCGCTTTCGATGCCCGACGCCCGCCATCCCGACGTTGGCGCCCTGCTGCCGGCGCTCGTGCGCGAAGCCGGCCTCGTGCTCGAAGATGCCTGGGCCGAGGCCCCCGCGGGCGCCGGCCCTGGACCGGTCGCGTCCTACCTCGCGGACCTCACCGGCGTCGACCCGGGGGACGACCCGATCGTGCTCCCTCCGCTCGTGACCGTGCTCGCGCGCATGCGCGGCGGCGTCGGGTGACCGTGCATCTCGAGGAGGCCGCCGAGGCGCTGAGCTGCGCGGACGAGGTCCTGCGACGGGCGGTCGACGCGTTGGCCAAGACCGGCGTCGACGCGGCGCAAGTGGTCGCCTACGACGTCGCACACGCCGCAGCGGCCGTCGAGGCCGCGCGTGCCGCGATCGGCTACGGCAGCCACGGAGAGACCGAGGCGCGCATCGCCTGCGCGTTCGTGGCCGACGTGGTGGCCGATCTCCGGGCGAAGCTCGCCGGGCGCGCCGCGGCGTGGCAGGCGCCCTGTGAGCTCCTCGATCCGGCCGAGGACTTCCTCGCCGCGCACCGCGATCCTGCAGCGCTCGCCGCGCTCTGCGGCGAAGAAGGACCCCGTCACCTCCCCGAGGAGCTCGAGATCGCCCGTGAGACCTTCCACCGGTTCGCCGACCAGCAGGTGCGTCCGCACGCCGAGCACGTGCACCGGACGAACTCGGACGTCCCCGAGTCGATCATCGCAGGGCTGGCCGCCCTCGGCGGCTTCGGCCTGTCGGTGCCCGAGGAGCACGGAGGGTCCGCGTCGGGTCGCGAGAGCGACTCCATGGGGATGATCGTCGCCACCGAAGAGCTGTCCTGGGGGTCGCTCGGCATCGGAGGTTCGCTCATCACCCGGCCCGAGATCCTCACCCGGGCGCTCGTGCGCGGCGGCACCGAGGAGCAGAAGCGGCGCTGGCTGCCCAAGCTCGCGAGCGGAGAGCTCCTCTCGGCCGTCGCGGTCACCGAGCCCGACTACGGGTCGGACGTGGCGGGCATCGTCACCTCTGCGTCCCGCTCGACCGGCGGCTGGCTGGTGAACGGCGTGAAGACCTGGTGCACCTTCGCGGCGCGAGCAGACGTGCTCATGCTGCTCGCGCGCACCGATCCGGACCGCTCGAAGGGCCACCGGGGGCTCTCCCTGTTCGTCGTCGACAAGGAGAAGGCAACAGGCAGAGGCTTCGTGCTCCGCCAACGCGCCGGTGGGGCCGAGGGCAGGCTCGAGGGAAGGCCGATCGACACCCTCGGCTACCGCGGCATGCACTCCTACGAGCTCGCCTTCCAGAACTGGTTCGTGCCGATGGACAACGTCGTCGGGGGCGAAGCGGGCGTCGGGAGGGGCTTCTACCTCCAGATGCAAGGCTTCGAGAACGGTCGGCTGCAGACTGCTGCACGCGCGGTCGGCTTGATGCAGGCCGCGTACGAGGCGGCGCTCGCCTACGCACGGGATCGCAGGGTCTTCGGAACGCCGATCGTCGACTACCAGCTCACCAGGGCGAAGCTCGCCCGCATGGCCGTGGTGATCCAGGCCGCGCGGCAATTCTCCTACGAGGTCGCGCGGCTCGTGGCCAGAGAAGAGGGAGCCCTCGAGGCCTCCATGGCGAAGGCGTACGCGTGCAGGGCCGCGGAGTGGGTGACCCGCGAGGCCATGCAGATCCACGGCGGCATGGGGTACGCCGAGGAGTACCCGGTGAGCCGGTACTTCGTGGACGCTCGGGTGCTGTCCATCTTCGAAGGCGCCGACGAGACGCTTGCCCTGAAGGTGATCGCACGACGCCTCGTCGAGCGAGCCAGCCGATCGTCGCAATGACGCGCGTGGCTCAGGTCGCGGTCGCGGACCGACGCAACCCCGCGCGCTGCCCCCGAGCGACGAACTTCTGGGCGATCTTGCGGCTGGCCTCGTCGATCATCTCCTCGCCGAGCATGACCGCGCCCGTCCGTTCCTCCTCGGTCGCCCTGCGGTACGCCTCGAGGACGCCCCACGCACGGTCGAACTGCTCCTGGGTCGGCGAGTACACCTCGTTCAAGACGGCGACCTGGTCGGGCGTGAGCGCCCACTTGCCGTCATAGCCGAGAAGTCGCGTCCGTTGCGAGAGCTCGCGGAGGCCGTCGAGATCGCGGACGTAGAGGTACGGACCATCGATCACCTGCAGCCCGTTCGCGCGCCCTGCCATGAGGATCTTCGAGAACACGTAATGGAAGTGGTCGCCAGGGTACTCGGGGACCGCCACCCCTCCGGTGAGGACCGGCATCTCCATGGACGCGGCGAAGTCCGCAGGGCCGAAGACGATCGCCTCGAGACGCGGCGAGGCCGCGCAGATCTCCTCGACGTGGATGAGGCCGCGGGTCGTCTCGATCTGCGCCTCGATGCCGACGTGGCGGGCCGGCAGCCCACAGTTCTTCTCGACCTGGGTGAGCAGAAGGTCGAGCGCGACCACCTCGGCTGCCGACTGCACCTTGGGCAGCATCACCTCGTCGAGTCGCTCCCCTGCACCACCGACCACCTCGATCACGTCGCCGTACGTCCACTCGGTGTCCCAGCCGTTCACCCGGACGCACAGGACGCGCTCGTCCCAGGCCGTGCTCTTGATCGCGTCGACGACCTTCTTGCGCGCGGCGACCTTCTCGGAGGGCGCGACGGAGTCCTCCAAGTCCAAGAACGTCATGTCGGCGGGCACCAGCGGCGCCTTGGCCAGGAACTTGTCGGACGCGCCAGGAGTCGAGAGGCACGACCGTCGGGGAAGATCTCGGGATCGCTCGGACACGCCGACAGCTTGCCCGGCGCGAAGCGGACAACGGAAATCCGAGCTCGTCCGCCGTGCCGACGCGGCGCGCCCCGCCATGCGGGAGCTGGTCGTCCTTCGGACCTCGCGAGTGATTTTGCGGCAGACCGTCAATGAAACCTTCACGGCACTGCAACGACCAGATGATTCTGTAACCGAAATACCTTCTCCACCTGGAAGAATGCCATTGATTTCGTACCCGAGGTGGGAACTTGTGGAGAACATTTTGACAAACATGCTTGCCTCACGCTGCTCTTTGCGTAAGAATGTGCTCCATTGTGACCGGCCCTGGGGGGAATCCGCGCGGTCCGACGCGACGCCCGAAGGCCGTCCATCTGCTCCGCCTGCTGCCGGTCGCCTGCCTCCTCGCCGTCGCCGTGCCAGCCATGCTGACGCCCAGTGCAGGCGCGACAAGCCTGCTGTCGGTCGAGCAGTCGAAAGCCGCGCAGATCGAAGCGGAGATCCAGCAGACGGGGCGGCAGATCGACGCGCTCGACCAGCGCTACGAGGCCGCGCTGGAAAAGAAGGCGTCCATCGACGCGCAGATCGGCGCCACCCGGGCGCAGATCGGCCGGTCACTGGCGCGGATCGCCCAGGACAAGGTGGTGCTCCGCAAGGCGGCGATCGAGGCGTACGTGGCCGGCGGCACCTCCACCGCCACCGCCACGCTGTTCTCTTCGAACCAGACATCCGCGATGGACTCCTCCGTCTACGACCAGGTCGTCACCGGCGACCTGAACACCTCGACGTCCGACCTGCGCACGGCCGTCGCACAGCTGGCCGCGCAGCGCCGGAGCCTCGAGGTCGAGGACTCCCAGGCGGCTGGGGCGGTTGCCGCAGCTCACGCCGCCTACGAGAGCGCGCAGACCCTCGAGACCCAAGAGCACGGAGCGCTGTCCCAGGTGAAGGGCGAGATCGCGACCCTGGTCGCACAGCAGCAGGCCGTGAGGGCGGCGGCGGAGCTCGCCGCGGCACGCGCGACCATCGCGGCGGCGCGAGCCACGCCTCAGGCTCCCCCAGCTCAGGCCGCCACCGCTCCGGCCCCGACAGCTCCGGCCGCCGCCGCTCCGGCCCCGACAGCTCCGGCCCCGACAGCTCCGGCCGCCGCCGCTCCGGCCGCCACCGCTCCGGCCGCCACGGGGGCGGCGGGTGGCGGCGCAGGCGAGATCGCGGTGCGAGCCGCCGAGACCCAGCTGGGAGTGCCCTACGTGTGGGGTGCCGAGGACCCCGGCGTGGGGTTCGACTGCTCGGGGCTCACGGCGTGGGCGTGGAGCCAGGCCGGAGTCGACCTGCCGCACTACTCGGGCTCGCAGATGGCCGACAGCGCGCCGGTGCCGATCTCGGACCTTCAGCCCGGCGACCTGCTCTTCTACGGACCGGGCGGCAGCACCCACGTCGCGATGTACGTCGGCGGCGGCATGATGATCGAGGCAACCCTCCCCGGC
>JAJYMD010000405.1 GCA_021787255.1 Actinomycetes bacterium
GGCGAGGAACTCCAGGGCGAGAGCCGACACGAACGCGACCCGCAGGGTGCTGAGCGTCGTGCGGCGCAGCCCCTCGGTCGCCTCGGCCACCTCCCGCCGGCCGTGGGCCTCCCTCCCGAAGGCGCGCAGCGTCGGCAGCCCTCGCAGCATGTCCAAGAACCGTGCCGAGAGCGACGCGAGCCTGCGCCACTGCTGGCGGGTGCGGGAAGCCGACTCGCGTCCGAAGTGGACCATCGCGACCGGGACGAGCGCGGCGAGCGCGAAGAGGACGAGGAATGAGAGCCAGTCCGCGCTCGCCACCCATGCGAGGATCCCGACGGGAGCGAGCGCCGCGAGCACCGCCTGAGGCAGGTACTTCCCGAAGTAGCTGGTCAGCACGGTCGTGCCGCGGGTCGCGGCGAGCGACAGCTCCCCGGCGCGCTCGCCGCCCAGCCAGACCGGGCCGAGGTCGAGCGCGTGGCGCAGGAGCTGCCGGCGCAGCGACGAGGTGACCGTCGTCGCCGTCCGCTGGGCCGCGGCTTCGCCCGCCCAGCCGAAGAGTGCCCGGGCGGCGAACGCCGACGCGATGCCGCCGAGGCGGGGGGCGACGACGGCGAGCGTCGCCCCGTGGAGGACGACCGCCGAGATCACGGAGGCGAGCAGGACGGCCTGCGCGACGACGCAGAACGTCGACGCGAGCCCGACGCCCACCGCGATGGCAAGAGACCGACGCGTCGCCGAGACCCGGGCGGCCAGACGGCGGTCGACCAACACGGCGCGGCGCCGCTCGACGGCGGTGCTGGACATGTGCCCGCGAAGCTACCGCCGCGGCGCCGCCAGCCGACAGGCAGCGGTCGGCCGAGCGCGCCCTGGGGCCAGTCGCGGGCCAGTCGCGGGCCAGTCGTCGTCAGTCGGCCTCGAGAGCCCGCGCCACCTCGCCCCAGCGCCCGAGCGCCATCGGGTCCTCCTCGAGCGATGTCGTCGTCAGGTAGGACACGACGCGCGTCGCGATCCCTCCGTAGCGCGCCCGGAGCGCGTCCGCCAGCTCGTCCCAGCGAGCGATCACCGCGAAGTGCCCGAGCATCTCGTCGCTGACGACCTCGGACATGGCGGCGACATCCCCGCGACGCAGCAGCTCGTTCAGCCGAGCGGACGTGCCCTCGTAGCCGAGGTCGTCGAACTGGAAGGCATAGTTGCGCGTGGCGCCGTAGAAGGCCACCTTGGCACGGGCACGCTCGAGGAGCGGCGCGCGCGCCTCGGGGGTGTCACCGGGCACTGCGAACACCGGCACGGTGAGCTCGACCGAGGCAGTCGTCCGGCCGGCCGTGGCGGCACCTCGTGCGACCGCAGGAAGGAGCCGCCCTCGCAGGTACCGAGAGGAGTGCAACGGATGCACGTGGATGCCGTCGGCGACCTCGGCGGCCATGGCGCACATCCACGGGTTGACCGCTGCCACGTCGATCTTGACGTCGCCGTGCGCGTGGGGTCGCGGGGTCCACGCTTCCGGGAGGAGCGAGAGCTCGTAGTAGGGACCGTGGTGGGCGAGCGGCTCCTCGCGGCGGAAGGCGCGCAGACAGGCCTTGACGGCTTGCACGTAGTCGCGCATCCTCGGACCTGGGGGTTCGAACGGCGCCCCGTAGCGGCGCTCGACGTGGGCGCGCACCTGGGTGCCCAAGCCGAGACGGAAGCGGCCCGAGGTGAGGTCCGCGAGCTCCCACGCGAGCTGGGCCGTCACCATCGGGCTGCGCGCGAAGGCGACGGCGATCCCGGTCATGAGCTCCATGCGGGCGGTCGCGCTGGCAGCAGCCGCGACCGAGATCCAAGGAGCCTGTCTGGTCTCCGTGAAGACGATCCCGGAGAAGCCCGCGTCCTCTGCACCCCGCGCGAGGGACGCGACCCGCTCCCAGGGCTCCCCGTCGACCATGAGCGCGAGTCGCACGTCACTCCTCCTGCTGGCTCGTCTGCCGGCCTGTCATCCTCGCTCGACGAGCTCGCGCACGGCGAGAAGGCGCTCCAGCTGCACGAGGGGTTTCGCAGCTGCGGGCAGCAGCAGGAGCTCCCCGGCGCCGGCCTGCGCGTAGGAAGAGAGCAGCTCCGCCACGCGTGCCGGCGGGCCGTACGCGCTCCAGCGGTCGACGACGCGAAGCGGCAGGCGGTACTGGGCGTCGAGGGCCGCCGCAACCTCCGTCCGCGCGGCCTCGAGATCCTCGTCGATGTTGAACAGGACGAGCATCGCCACTCCCGGTGGGCGGCGGCCCTCGGCCGCCGCCAGCTTCGCGAGCCGTTCGACGGAGCGTCGCACCGTCTCGGCGTCGTGCCACATCCCGATCCATTGGTCGCCGTAGCGAGCCGCACGCTCGAGCGCGGCGTCGCTCCGGCCGCCGACGGAGATCCGCGGCAGCTCGGTCAACGCCGGCCTCAGGCCATCGACGACCCGGACGCGCACGTGGGGGCCGTCGTGGTCGACCGCCTCACCGCCTAGAAGGTGCGGGAGCAGCTCGAGCATCTCGTCGAGCCGGCGCCCTCGGCTCGCCCGCGGGACGCCCGCCGCGACGAACTCCTCGGGAAACTCCCCTCCCACCCCGACCCCGAGCCGCAAGCGCCCCGGGGCGAGGAGCGCGATCGTGGCGAGCTGCTTGGCGGTCCACACGAGGTGGCGCAGGCCGAGCTGGAGGACGCTCACGCCGAGCTCGATCCTCTGGGTGACCGCCGCGGCCGCCGAGAGCGCGCACAGCGAGTCGAGCACCGGCGCGGGTCCGAGAAGGTGGTCGCCGACCCACAGCGCGTCGAAGCCGAGGTCCTCGGCGAGCCGGCAGCTCTCCACGAGAGGCGGCGGCCGTGTGCCGAAGATGCAGAAGGTGGGGGCAAGCACCCCCCAGCGCAGCATCGCTGAAGCTTGCGCCAACCGGGGACCTCTCCGCCAGTTTGGCCGGGCCGCCCCGGGAGGTCCCCTGTCGGCGCCACCCGAAGGGCTCCTGAGCTGCGAGCTCAGGCACGGCGAGCCGATCGACGAGCTGCGAGTTGATGGGCGCGGGTGTCCGGGGGTATTGAATGGCACGGTCCCGGACGGCGAACGAGCCACAAGGGGGTGCGCATGGCGGCGAAGGTGCTCCGTCTCCTCGTGAAGCAGGCGGTCGACCCGCTCGAAGGGGCCTTCGAGGTGCCCTGCTCCAAGTACCACGCGCACCGAGCGCTGATCATGGCCTCGCTCACGGAGGGCACCACGCGGATCCACGGGCTCTCCGACGCCGGCCACGTCCGGCACACGATCTCGGCGCTTCGCCGTCTCGGGACCAAGATCGACGTCCGCGGTGACACCTTCGTCGTGGAGGGCGGCCCGTACCACCCGAAGGGCGAGGAGGTGTCCGTCGGCAGCTCGGGGACCACCTTGTACTTCCTGACCGGCCTCCTCTCGCTCTCGGACGCGCCGGTGACCGTCGTCGCCCAGAAGTACCTCCGCCGACGCCCGATCGGCCCGTTGCTCGAGGCGCTCGCGGGGCTCGGGGTGGAGCTCAGCTCGCCGAACGCGTGCCCGCCGATCCGTGTCGAGCCGCGCCGGCCGCGTGGAGGGAAGGTGAGCATCGCGGGCACGCTCTCCCAGTGGATCTCGGGGCTCGTGCTCCTGGCTCCGTTCGCCTCTGGGCCCAGCGTCGTCAGCGTGGAGGGGCCGTTCAACGAGCGGTCCTACGTCGAGCTCACCGTGAGGATGATGCGCGAATTCGGCCTCGACGTCGAGGTATCCCCCGACGGCCGCCGCTTCGAGATCGAGGGTGGCCAGCGACCGCGCCCCGCGACGCTGACGCTGCCGCCGGACGTCGGGGCGGCCGCCTTCGGGCTGGCGGTCACCGCGCTCCATCCCTCCGACGTGCTCTTCGGCGGGCTTCCCGCTCTGTCGGGGGCCGAGACGGACCACCCCGAGTCCGAGCTGCTCGACGTCGTGCGCGCCATGGGGCTTCCCATGTCACGGGATCCGAGGACCGGCATGGTGCGCGTCCGTCACGACGGAGTGAGACTGGAGCCGACCGAGGTGGACTGCAGGCGCGTCCCGGACATGCTTCCCGTCCTGTCGGTGCTCGGGACCTTCGCCAAAGGGACCACGGTGCTCGACCACGTGGCCCACGTGCGGCTGAAGGAGTCGGACCGTGTGGCAGCGATGCTGCAGCTGAACAGGATGGGAGGTCGCCTCGAGCAAAGGGGCGACCGGCTCGTCTGCCAGGGGGTGGACCACCTGCACGGGGCCGATCTCTCCTCGTTCAACGACCACCGGGTGCTCATGGCGCTGGCGGTGGCCGGCTCGCGGGCAGAGGGCGAGACGCGGCTCACCTACCCGAACGCCTACCGCATCTCCTACCCGCGCTTCCTCGAAGAGATGACGGCCGTGGGCGTGCCGATGGCCGTCGAGTCCCCCGCTGGCGTGGGCCGCTCGGCGCGTGACGCCGCCGGCGAGCGGGCTCGTGCCCGGAGGAGAGCGGACAACTCGGCCCACGAAGCGGCGTTCGAGGCGACGTCCGTCCCGATCGGCGACCACGTGCGCCGGTGGGCCGCCGAGCGGCCTGCCGATCCCGCGGTGGTCCAGGTGTCCGAGGGCGCCGGCGGCGACCACGTCGTCACCTGGGGGGAGCTGGACCACGCCGCCGACGCGCTCGCGACGTTCCTCTTGGAGCGCGGCGTCGCGCCAGGCGACCCGGTCGCCTACCAGCTCCCCAACTGCAGCGAGCTCGTCGTCGTCACGCTTGCTGCGGCTCGTGTCGGGGCGGTGTGCTGCCCGATCATGCCGATCTTCCGTGAGCGCGAGGTGACGCTTGCGTTGCAGCGGTCCCGTGCGCGTGTGCTCGTCGTGCCCGGAGGCTTCCGGGGGAGGGACTACGTCGCGGAGACCTCCTCGACGCTGTCGCAGGCAAGGCTGGGAGGCCTTCAGGTCCGCGACGTCGTCGTGGTGGGTGCGGCCGGCGCGCTCGCACGCGTACCTGGACCCGGGTCGTCGACACCTTCGGGCGCACGCCGTGGACCTACCTGGCACCGCTTCGAAGCGGTGGCCGAGGGTGCGGTCGACCGACGGCTCGT
>JAJYMD010000266.1 GCA_021787255.1 Actinomycetes bacterium
CTCTTCGCCCCTTGCGCAGCGGCGAGCACGGCGCCGCCCGCGCGACCCCGGCCGGCCGCCCGTGCGACCTTCGAGCCGCTCTCGGCGAGCTTCGTCTCGGCATCCGACGGCTTCGTGCTCGGCGCGACGCGCTGCACGACGGCCAGTTGCGCCGCGCTCGTCGCGACCTCGGACGGCGGGTCTCGCTGGCACGCCGTGGCAGCGCCGCCTGCCCCCCTCGCGAGTCCTCCCCTGGGAGGTGCCGTCGTAGCCGGTGACGCGATCAGCAGGATCCTTTTCTCCGGCACGAACGGCTACTCGTACGGGCCCGGACTGTGGGCCAGCACATCGGCGTCACGCCCCGCTCGCTGGGAGCAGCTACACCCCCGAGGAGCGGTGCTCGACCTCGCAGTGGACGCCGGCACCCTCTGGGTGGTCGTCGCCAGCTGCTGGACCCAGGACCCTGACTGTGCGGCACCCACCCTCCGCCTCGAGCACGCGCCGGTCGGCACGGACGCCTGGCAGGTGGTCCACGGCGTCGGCGGCTTCTCTTCGGCTCAGCTCCTCTTCCGAGGAAGCGATGGCTGGGTGGCCATGTGGCCGAGACGGTTCCCCTCGCCGGTGTCGATCTGGCGCACGACCGATGGAGGTACCTCGTGGAGCCGTCTCCCCGACCCGTGCGACAGGCCCGCCGAGGCGATCGACCTCGCCGAGCTGGCCTCGCCGGGAGGCTCGACCCTCTTCGAGCTGTGCGCGGGCAACCCAGGCGCCGGCCAGGAGGCAAAGGAGCTCCTCGAGTCGACCGACGGCGGCGCGTCGGTGCGGCCGGTCGGCGACGCACCGCTCGGAGGCCTCGTAGAGGCCTTCGTCGCCCCGAGCCCCTCCCTGCTCGTGCTGGCAGCCAGCTCGGGCGCGGGCTTCCTCTACCGCTCCGCCGACGGAGGACGGCGCTGGACGAGCACCACTCTCGACGACGGCGGCGCCGGGCTGTCGAACCTCGCCTTCGTCAGCCCGTCGGTCGGGTTCGTGGTCGACGGGCGCCCTTCGGCCAGTTCCCTCCCCGACCGGCTCCTCATGACCCGCGACACCGGGCGCACCTGGGCGGCGGTCCCGATCGCTCCAGGACCGCCACCGCCAACCCCGCCACCGCCAAGCCAACGGATCGGCCCGAGCGCCATCTGGCGTCAGGCGACGGGCGGCCAGACCGGCATCGTCGAGGTGTGCACCGATGCCTCGAGCACCTCGTGGGGCCCGACCCGGGCGTGCGCCGCCTCCGTGGTCGCCCACGGAGCCTCCGCGGCCGCCGGGAATAGCCGGTCACGCCAGAGCGTCGAATGCGGCAGATGGCGCGACAGGGTGCCATCAGGAAACCCATCAGGAAGCACCACAGAGCGCACACACATGAAGGAGGTGGGACGATGTTGATCCGGTTCGATCCGTTCCGCGACTTCGACCGCCTCACCCGGCAGCTGTGGAGCGGTCCGGTCGCGGCGATCCCGATGGACGCGTACCGGTCGAACGACGAGGTCGTGGCGAGCTTCGACCTGCCGGGCGTCGACCCCGAGTCGATCGAGCTCACGGTCGACGACCACGTCCTGACCGTCTCGGCAGAACGTCGATCAGGCTCCGACGACTGCGACGAGGTCCTCGTCGCCGAGCGACCGCACGGTCGGGCGACGCGCCGGATCCAGCTCGGCGACAGCCTCGACACCGACCACGTCGCGGCCCACTACGACGACGGCGTGCTCACGGTCCGCCTGCCGATCGCCGCCGATGCCAAGCCGCGCCGGGTGGCCATCTCGGCCGGAGAACGCAAGGAGGCGATCGCCGCCGGAACCGCCGCCTGATCAGCCGCCTGATCCGAGGTCGGGGAGCAGGGCGACGACGCGCCGCCCTGCTCCTCCGCAGGGAACGCACGGAACCGAGAAGACCCCAGGAGGTGCAAGATGACCCAACCCGTGCTCCGCAACGAGAGCCAGGTCCGGCCCTGGACCCGATCGGCGGCGTCCGCGGACGACGTCTGGGACGAGCTGGACCGCCTGCGCGACAACCTGCGGCGGCTGCTGGGGGGACTCGGGTGGCCCGAGACCCCCGACCTCTCCCTCGGCTCCCTCGCCGGACTGGCGCCCCTCGCCGACATCGAGGAGACCGACGACGCCTACGTCGTCGAGGTGGAGCTGCCCGGCGTGAGGAAGGACGACGTCACCGTCTCGGTGGAGGGCAGGAGGCTGAGCGTCGACGCCGAGCGGCGCGAGCGCGAGCGCGCAGGGGTGCTTCGCCGCCGGTCGAGGACGGTCGGGCACCTCCACTACGAGGCAGTGATGCCCGGCGAGGTCGACGAGGAGAACACGACGGCCTCCCTCGACGACGGCGTGCTCACGGTCCGCCTGGGCAAGCCGGCGCTGCGACGAGCCCGCCGCATCCCGATCGGGTAACCAGGAGCGCCGTGCGGAGCTCGACAGGCCGACGAGCGCTGGCATCGGGGCGTCGCGGCTGACGCCCCGTGCTCGCGCCTTGCGGCCACCCAGCGTTCGCTACGGTCCGCTCATCCGACGCCGTTCGCGCACCTCCTCCCAGTTCTCCGTTCCCTTCGAGCTGTGCGTCGGCGGGGCAGCCTGCCTGCGCCTCGGGCGTGCCGGCCGATTGCGGGCGGCCGTCACCGTCGCCGCCGCGTGGGCCGGGGCGCGCGTCGTTGCGATCGCCACCGACGACCGGTCGTCGGGATGGGTCGGCCTCGCCTACGGCCTGGGTCGCATCGCCCCCGCCCTCCGTTCGCCACTCCTCGCGGCCGCCGGCCTCGTCGTGGCGCGCGGGGAACGAGCGCAGCGAACGCGGCTGCTCGGTCCCTTGGCCGCCCTCGGCGTCGCGCTCCTCGCCGTCCAGGGAGTCGAGCGCCGGCGGCCTCGAGCAGACGCCACGGGCGCGCTGGTCGCGCTCGTGGTGAACCGGGATGCCGGCTCTGCCCGGCTCGTGCGCCGTGCCCGCCGGGCGCTCCGGCGGGACGCGTCGCTCGCCGTCGAGCGGGTCGTGGGTGCGTCGGAGGTCGAGACGGCGCTCGCAGACGCAGTGTCCGCGCTCGCGGGGCACGACCGTGCGCGCCTCGCGGTGGCCGGCGGCGACGGGACCCTCGGGCTTGCCGCCCGGGTGCTCGCAGGCACCGGGATCGCCCTGTGCGTCCTGCCGTGCGGGACCGGCAACGACCTCGCCCGCTCGCTCGGGGTGCCACTCTGCCCGGAGGAAGCCGCAGCCGTGGCGATCTGCGGCCAGGTCCGGGCCATGGACCTGGTGGCGACGGAGCTCGGGACCTTCGCGCACGCCGCGGGCGTCGGGATCGTGGCCGGCTTCGCCGACGCGGTCGCCGACGTGAAGGGCTGGCGCCGCCCGCTGCTCTACCCGCTGCGCGCCTGGCAGGCGTGGCGGGACCGCCAGCCGCTCGACCTCGTCGTGGAGGTGGACGGCGAGCCGTTCTCACCGCCGGGACCTCTGCTCGAGGTGGCCCTCGTGAACGCTCCCCGGCTCGGTGGACGCATCGGGCTCAGCCTCGAAGCGGCCCGCCCCGACGACGGACGGCTGGAGGTGGTCGGGGTCTCCCGGTCCGCAGGGCGCGCCGCGCTCGCGACGCTCGCGCACTACCTGAGGGCCGGGGAAGCCGCGCCACCTGCCCACGCCCTCGTGCGCTCGGGGGCCAAGGTCCGGATCGGAGGTGCGCGAGCCTTCCCCGTGTCCCTCGACGGCGAAGCCGCCGGGGAGACCCTCGAGCTCACCGCCAGGGTGCTTCCCGGCGCCTGCACAGTGGTCGTCCCCGTCCGCCGGCGGCGCCGCGGACGCTGACGCGCGGCGTCTCGTCCGCGCCTGTGTCGCCGCGCCGGCGCGCGCTGCACCGCCGATGCCGGCCCGAACACCAGTGGCCGGCTGCGGTGAAGTGGCGCAGCTGCTCGGCTGCTCAGCTGCCCAGTGCGACCACCGCTTCGACCAGACGCTGCACGTCCTCTTCGGACGTGTAGCCGGCAAGGCCAGCTCGAACGAAGCCACCGGTGTCGGCGACCCCGAGGCGCGCCGCGAGCGCCGTGGCGTAGAAGTCGCCGGCCGTGACGAACACGCCCTGACGGCGCAGCGCCCCCGCCACCTCCGAGGGCGTGCGGCCGCCGACCGTGAAGGCAACCGTCGCGACGAACCTTTCCTCGTGGCCGTCGTGCCCGAAGACGCGTACGTTCGGGATCGAGCGAAGCCCCTCGACGAGGCGCGCGACCAGTTCGCCTTCACGATCCCCGAGCACCTCGAGCGCCTCTCGAGCGCCGGCGCCGTCGCTCCTCCCCACGAGGCGACCGAGGCCGGTGATCGTCGCTGCGAGCGACGCGAGGCCTTCGTGGTTCTGGGAGCCGGTCTCGAGCTTCTCCGGGCCGCTGACAGGGGCAGGCGTCACCTTGTAGGCCCGGAGCTCCTCGAGGAGGCTCTGGCGCACGAGGGCCACGCCGACGTGCGGACCGTAGAACTTGTAGCCGGAACAAAGGAAGATGTCCGCGCCGATCTGGGCGAGGTCCGGAGGGGCGTGCGGCACGGCGTGCACCCCGTCCACCACGAACACGGCGTCCTCGGCCGATGCGAGGTCGCGCAACGGGACGAGGTCGGGGACCGCCCCGATCGCGTTGGCAGCGGCGGTCGCCGCGACGACGCTCACCCCGCCTGCGGCCCCGGCGGCCTCGACGTCCTCGCTGCGGAGTTCGAGCGAGCCCGGGTCCACTCGCAACCAGTGGACGGTTCCCCCCCGCTCCGAGAAGGGCTGGACCCACGCATCCACGTTCGCCATGTGCTCCAGCTCGGTGACGACCACCCGGGCACCTTCGCGGCCGCGCTGACGTGCGAGCGCGTGGCCGAGGGAGAACGCGATGCTCGTCATGTTCTGGCCGAAGACCACCTGGTAGCCGTCGGCGTGCAACAGCGACCGGAGCTGCTCGCGGGCGAAGGCGACCACGTCCTCGGTCTCGTCACCGGCCGGCGAGTAGCCGTGACGGTTCGAGAGCCCGCTGTGGGCGAACGCAACGAACGCGTCGATCGCGGGG
>JAJYMD010000469.1 GCA_021787255.1 Actinomycetes bacterium
TCGTCGACGCGGACGCGCTCTTCGCGCTCGGCGACTCCGCCTCTGCGCGCGCCGTCGTCGGCGGTCGGCCGGTGGTGGTGACTCCCCACGACGGCGAGTACGCGCCGCTGGCAGGCGGACCCCCTGGCGACGACCGTGTCGCGGCCGCACGGCGTCTCGCCGGCGCGCTCGGCGCCGTCGCGCTGGTGAAGGGGTCGCTGACCGCGGTCGCCTCCCCCGACGGCGAGGTGCGGCTGTCCGCGTCCGGGAGCGCTCGCTTGGCGACCGCAGGCACCGGCGACGTGCTGTCAGGGGTGGTCGGCGCGTTCCTCGCGCGCGGCGTGGCTCCGCTCGACGCCGCCGCGCTCGCCGCCCACGTCCATGGGCGCGCCGCGTCGGACGGGCCTGCGGAGGGGCTCGTGTCCGGCGACCTCCCGCGGCTGATCTCGGCGCGCCTGTCCGCCGTTCTCGAGGTCCCCTCCTGATGGTCGCGTGTCGGATGCGCCCCGCCTGGGCGGAGGTGGACCTCGACGCGCTGGGACAGAACCTGGCAGTCCTCCGGCGCCGCGCCGCCCCCGCAGCGCTGTGCGCGGTGGTGAAGGCGGACGCGTACGGCCACGGGGCGGTGCAGGTGGCGCGTGCGGCGATCGCGTCGGGAGCGGCCGGGCTCGCGGTGGCGGCCGTCGACGAGGGGGTCGAGCTGCGCGAGCACGGCGTCGACGCGCCGGTCCTCGTGCTCTCCGAGGCGGCGCCCGGTGCCGAGGAGGCGCTGGTGCGCGCCGGGCTCAGCGCGACGGTGACGACGCGCGCGGGGCTGGAGGCGCTCGCGGCCGCGGCGAGGCGGACGGGCGCCCGCGCGCGCGTCCACCTGAAGGTGGACACCGGCATGCACCGCGTCGGCGTCCTGCCCGAGCACGCCGGCGAGCTCGTGGAGGCGGCCGAGGGGGAGCCTGCGGTCGAGGTCGAGGCGGTGTGGACGCATCTCGCGGTGGCTGACGGGACGACCGACGCCGACCGGGCCTTCACCGCGCTCCAGCTCGAGCGGTTCGACGAGGTGGTCGCCACCCTGGGCACCCGGCCGCGGCTGCGCCACGCCGCCAACACCGCGGGCGCGCTCGCGTGGCCCGCCGCGCGCTACGACATGGTGCGCTGCGGCATCGGCTTGTACGGCTACGCGCCCTCCCGGTCCATGGCCGACGGCGGTGCCGGGGCCGACCTCGCGTCGGTCCTGGGCGAGCTTCGGCCGGTCCTCGCGCTCAAGGCGCGCGTCAGCGAGGTTCGTGAGCTCGAGGCCGGCGCGCGCCCCTCCTACGGGCGTCGCCGCGCGCTCTTCGAGCGGGGCGTCGTCGCGACCGTCCCGATCGGCTACGCCGACGGGGTGCCGCGTCGCCTCTTCGAGGCCGGCTGCCCTGTCCTCGTCGGTGGTCGCCGCCGCCCGCTCGCAGGTGCCGTGACGATGGACCAGCTGATGGTCGACTGCGGCCCGGGGGCCGAGGTCGGCCCGGGCGACGAGGTCGTGCTCATCGGCCGCCAGGGTGGCGAGGAGATCACCGCGGCGGACTGGGCGGCGTGCCTCGGGACCATTCCCTACGAGGTGCTCTGTGGCATCGGGCCGCGCGTGCCGCGCGTCTACGCCGGCCGAGCCGGCGACGGTGCCGGTGCCGGTGGTGGCGACGGGGCGATGTGAAGCTACGCCGATGCGCTGTCGCGTGCGCCGGCGTCGCAGGCGGTGCCGGCCTGCTCTACCTGCTCCAGCGGGCCGCGGCCCGACGCTGGCGGGCGAGCGCCGACGAGCTCGCGGCAGCGGGGCTGTCTCTCCCGGCCGACCTTCGCCACCGGTTCGTCGCGACGAGCGACGGCGGCCGCATCCACGTCGTCGAGCGAGGGGAGGGGCCGACTTTCGTCCTCGTGCACGGCATCATGCTCACCGTCGCGACCTGGGCGCCGCAGCTGCGCGGGCTCAACGGGCGCATCGTCGCCATCAGCCAGCGTGGCCACGGCCAGTCCCGTGCGGGGAGCGAGGGCTACACGCTCGAGCGCCTCGCGGCCGATCTCGCCGAGGTGCTCGACGATCTCGACGTGCGCGACGCGGTCCTGGTGGGCCACTCCATGGGCGGGATGGTCTCCCTGCTCCTCGCGCTGTCCCGCCCCGAGGAGCTCGCTCGGCACGTCCGGCGGCTGGTGCTCGTCGCCACCACGCCCGGCCCGATCGTCGCCCCGCGGCTCGCCGCGCTCGCCGCCGCCGCTGCGACGCACGCGCTGAGCGGCGCCGAGCGGCGGGGCCGCGGGCCGTTGCCGAGGGCGGCGACCGTCTGGGCCTCAAGGACGGCCTTCGGCGCCTCTGCGTCCCGCCCTGACGTGGAGCTCCTCCGCGGGATGCTCGACTCGATGTCGCCGGGCCCGCTCGCAGCGCTGCTGCCGCACCTTCTCGCGTTCGACGTGCGCGACCGGCTGGGGGCGATCGCGCTGCCGGTGCACGTCGTGGTGGGGAATCGTGACGTGCTGACGCCCCAGCGCGAGGCGCGGAAGATCGCCGAAGGCGTGCCCGGTGCCCGCCTCACCGTGCTGGCCGGGTGCGGCCACATGGTGATGCTCGAGCGTGCCGAGGCGTTGCGCGACCTTTTGGCCCGATGACGCGCACGCCCCAGGTCGGATGCTCGGAGGCGGGCGGTAGCATCCGCCGGTGGCCCTTCGGATGAGCCCGGCGGAAGCGCTCGCGCTCTTGCGCGAGCGCGCGCTCGTGTGCGCTCGCTGCCCGCTCGCCGCCGGTCGGACCCAAGTCGTGTTCGGAGTGGGGAACCCCGCGGCGGACCTCATGTTCGTCGGAGAGGCGCCCGGACGCGAAGAGGACCTCCGAGGAGAGCCGTTCGTCGGGCGCTCCGGGAAGCTGCTCGACCTCCTGGCGCGCCAGGAGATCGGCGTCGCACGCGAGGAGTGCTACATCGCGAACGTGGTGATGTGCCGGCCGCCGGGCAACCGGGACCCGCTCCCCGAGGAGATCGAGGCGTGCCGGCCCTACCTCGAGGACCAGATCGACCTCGTCGCGCCGAAGGTGGTGGTGACCCTCGGCAACTTCGCGACGAAGACCCTGCTTGCGACGACCGAAGGCATCGGGAGGATGCGGGGCCGCGCCTATCCGTTCCGCGGGGCGCACCTCGTCCCCACCTACCACCCGGCGGCGGCGCTGCGCGGCGGGAGCGAGGTCGTCGCGGAGATGAGGGCGGACTTCGTGCGTGCAAAGGCGCTCCTGGGCGACCCCCGATGACCGCGAGGCCCTCGCCGGCACGGTGCTGACGTGGCCTGGTCGCTCAGCGTGCGCACCGCGTCGCCCGACGCCACCCGCGAGGTGGCGGCGCGTCTCGCCGGGGTAGCGCGCCGCGGGGACGTGATCGTGCTCCAGGGCGACCTCGGCGCCGGGAAGACCACGTTCGCCCAGGGGTTCGCGCGCGGGCTCGGGGTGGCGGGACCGGTCACGAGCCCCACGTTCACGCTCGTCCGCCAGTACCCCTGCGCGCTCGGCCAGCTGGTCCACGTCGACGTCTACCGCCTCGACCATCTCGCCGAGGTGGCGGACCTCGGTCTCGGGGACCTCGTGGAGGACGGGGTGGTGCTCGTCGAGTGGGGCGACGTCGCGCGCCGCGCGCTCGGAACGGTGACGTTCACGGTCGCGATCTCCCGGACGCACGGAGGCGCCTCGGCACGGACGTGCGAGCCGGGAGCTCGCGACGACGACCGGGTGCTCACGGTCCGCGCCGACGACGAGACGCGGCGCGCAGAGGTCGCGGCTGCCTTGGCCAGCAGCACGACAGGGGCTGCGTGATGCTGCTCGGGATCGAGACCGCGGCCGGGCTCGTAGGGGTCGCGCTCGGCGACGGCGGCGGCCCGCTCGCCGGCGTGTGGCTGCGCGGGGAACGCAGGCACGCCGAGGCGCTCGCGCCGGCGATCGACCACGTCCTTGCGCAGGCGGGCGCCTCGCTCGCCGACGTCGAGGCGATCGCGCTCGACGTGGGCCCCGGGCTCTTCACCGGGCTGCGCGTGGGCGTGGCAACCGCCCAGGGGCTCGCAGAGGGGCTGGGCGTCGGGGTCGTCGAAGTGACCAGCGTGGACGTGCTCGCCCGCGAGGTCTACGACGCGGGGTTCGAGGGCCCGGTCGCCGCCGTGGTCGACGCCCGCCGCACAGAGGTGTTCGCAGCCCGCTACGGCGGGCCCGGCACACCGTCGGAGCCGGCCGTGCGCGACACGCCCGCGGCCCTGGCCGGGAAGCTCGCGGAGTTGCCCGGCACGCTCCTCGTGGGCACCGGCGCGCACCGCTACCGGACCGTCTTCGCCGACGCCGGGCTGCGGGTCGCCGCCGTGCGGGAGCCCTCCCCGGCCGTCCTCGTCTCGATCGCCGCCTCCCGGCTGGCCGCGGGCGCGCGCGGCGTGCCTGCCGGGTCGGTGCGACCCGTGTACCTGCGCGCCGCGGATGCACGGATCAACTGGGTGCGGCGGTGATCGAGCTCGTGCGCATGCGTCGCCGCGACCTGCGGCGGGTGATGGCGATCGAGCAGGCGGTCTTCCCCGAGCCCTGGAGCCACGGCGTCTTCGTCTCCGAGTTGTCGCTCCGGACGGGGAGGGCCTACCGGGTGGCGCGCATCGGGAGGGAGACGGTCGGCTACGTCGGCATGATGTTCGTCGACGAGGAGGCGCACGTGACCACGGTGGCTGTCGCGCCGGAGCACCAACGACGCGGTGTGGGCACCCAGATCATGCTCGGGGCGATGCGCATCGCCCTCGAGAAGGGCGCACGCCACGTCTCCCTCGAGGTCGCGGTGGGCAACAAGCGGGCCCAGGCGCTCTACCGGCGCTTCGGGTTCGTGCCCGTCGGGGTCCGGAAGGGCTATTACCAGCTGACCGGGGAGGACGCCTTCGTCATGTGGGCCTACGACATCGACTCTGGCGCCTACCACGAGCGGCTCGCACGGATCGAAGAGGAGGAGGCGCGGCGCACGTGAACGTGCTCGGGATCGAGACGTCATGCGACGAGACGGCTGCGGCGG
>JAJYMD010000255.1 GCA_021787255.1 Actinomycetes bacterium
TCTTCGCCGGGGTCAGAATGGCGGTCGGCGGGAGGCAGGCACGCGAGGAGGCGATCGATGAGGATCGGGGCCAAGGTACCGAACAGCGGTCCGCTCGCCCAGGAGCGCGGCATCGCGGCGATGGCCGCGGAGCTCGAGGGCGCGGGGTTCGAATCGCTCTGGGTGAGCGACCACGTGGTCATGACCGAGCGGATCGACTCGCGGTACCCCTTCGCTGCCGACGGGAGGGCGACGTGGCCTTCGGACACCGCCTACTTCGACGCGATGATCGCCCTCGCCGCCATCGCGACGGCCACGGAGCGCGCCGTCCTCGGCACGGCGGTGCTCGTCCTTCCCCAGCGCCACCCCGTCGTGCTCGCCAAGCAGGCGGCCTCCGTCGACGTCATGAGCGGTGGCAGGCTCGCGCTCGGCGTGGGAGCGGGATGGCTCGCCGAGGAGTTCGAGGCCCTGAACGTGCCCTTTTCCTCGCGCGGGGGACGCTTCGTGGAGTGGATGGAGCTCCTGCGGGCCTGCTGGACCGGTGCGCCTGGTGCGTACAAGGGAGCGCACTACACGCTGCCAGCCGGGGTGCTCTGCTTTCCTACTCCGGCGCACCCGGTTCCGCTCCTGGTGGGCGGGCACTCCCAGGTGGCGCGACGGCGCGCGGGGGCGCTCGGCGACGGCTGGCTGGCGCACCAGTCTGCGACGGCGCTCGATGTCGACGAGCTGCGCGCGGGGACCGCCGCGAGCCGCGAGGCCGCGCTCGGCGCGGCCCGGGACCCCGCGGCGCTCTGGACCACCCTCCGGATCATCGACTCGGCGACGCGCGCCGACGTCGTCGCCGATGCCCTGCCCTCTCTCGTGGGCGCCGGGGTCGACGAGGTGGTGGTGGATGTCGACTGGGCGGCTCGCGGCGCCGCGGACGTCGCGTTCGGCACGCTCGCGCGCGCACGGGAGAGGCTCGGGCGATGAGCGGTGCGGCGCAGCCCTCGCTGCCTCCCGGCGCGCAAGTGGTGCGCGGTGCTTCCGGCGAGCGACTGGAGGAGCCGGAGAACGCCGCGCAGGTCCAGCCGATCGTCCGGTTCTCTGAGGGACGTTCGTCGACGAGCGTCACCTTCGTGTCGGTCGACGGGAGGCACCGCCGTCTCTCCTCCGGACGGTCCGCGCGCTGCTACTACGTGCTGTCGGGCGAGCTGGAATTCGCGCTCGGCTCCACCCCGTCTGTCACGGTGCGGGCGGGAGATGCACTCGTGGTCCCCAGGGGGTGCGTCTACGGCTTCGAGGGACGCGGGACCTACCTCGTGATGAACACGCCCGCCTTCGAAGCGGGCGACGACGACTACGAGGACGCGCCGGCGCGCGCGTGAGGGCGTGCGCAGCTAGCTGACCGCCGACGCGGGGTCGCTTGTTGTGTGGTCAGCGCACGTACGCCGCACCGTTGACGTCGAGCGTCGCCCCCGACAGGTGGCGGCAGAGCCCGCTCGCGGCGAAAGCCACCAGATTCGCGACCTCCGCGGGCGGCACCATGTCGCCGAGCGGAAGGATCGCCTTGACCGCGTCCTCACCGCCGCGCGTCGCGGCGGAGATCTCGGACATGCGGGTCCGCACGATCCCGGGCGCGATTACGTACGCGAGAACGCCGTCCTTGGCGTGGACCCTCGCGATGGTCTGGGTCATGGCCCGGACCGCCGCTTTGCTCGCCGCGTAGGCGGTGAGCTGGGGAATCGCGGAGCCCTGCTCGGCGACCCAGCTCGACATGGTCACGATGGTCCCGCCGCCGCGCTCTCGGAAGTGCCGCACCGCCTCGCGCATCAGGTTGGCCGGCTCTTGGACGTTCACCCGGAGGACGTGCTCCCACGTGACGTCCCAGTCCGCGTCGTCCGCGTCGATCGCGGTCTCGGGCATGATCGCGGCGTTCAAGACGAGCACGTCCACCCGGCCGCGCCACGACACCGCCCTCGCCCACAGCTCCCGGCCCGAGCCGGGCTCGGCGAAGTCGGACTCGATGAGCAACTTGCGCTCGGGCGGCACGTCGCGGGTCGCCACCTGGGCGCCGACCGCGTGCTCGCCGTAGTGGGCGACCAGGGAGGCCCCGGCCGCTCCGAGGACCGCCGCGGTCGATGCACCGATGCCGCGCGAGGAGCCGGTGAGAAGGACGGTCTTGCCGCTGAGGTCGATCATCGATGCTCCCTTTCTCGACGTGCGCGTGCGAGACGTCCGTGCTCCCGGGCTCGGGTCGGCTGCACGCTCAGGGTATTCCCGCGTCCACTGCGATCAGCTGCCCGGTGACGCCTGACGCGAGGTCGCTCGCCAAGAAGAGCACGGCGTTCGCCACCTCCTCGGGCGTGACGACCCGTCCGAGCGCAGTCGCTGCGCCCGCGACGCGCAGCGCCTCTTCGACGGGAGGCGCTCCGCGAGACGCCCTTGCGGCCATTCTGGCGCGGAGCGCGTCGGTCGGTACCGGCCCGGGACCGACGGCGTTCACGCGAATGCGGTCGCGCCCGACGTCGAGCGCCACCGAGCGGACCAGCCCCACCACGGCGTGCTTGCTCGCCACGTACGAGGCGATGTGAGGGTCGCCCCTCCAGCCGTTGAGCGACGACATGACCACGATCGACCCGCCGTGCCCTCGCCGCATTGCCCGCACCGCCTCGCGCACCGTGAGCATGACCCCGCGGGTGTTCACCGCGAACACGGCGTCCCACTCCGCGGGGTCGAGCTCCTCGGTCCCGGACCACGGGGGGACCACGCCCGCGTTCGCCACCACGATGTCGGGGATACCGGCGTGCTCAGCGACCTCCGCGAACGCGTGCTCGACCGTGGACTCGTCTCGCACGTCGGCAGTCAGCGCGGCCCATACGGCAGGGACCGCCTGGGCAGGCGGCTTCACGAGATCGACGATCGCGCCGCGGGCGCCCGCGTCGGCGAGGGTCTTGACGATCGCCGCGCCGAGTCCGGCGGCGCCGCCGGTCACGACTGCGACCCTGCCCTCGAGAAGGCGCGGCGTCGCGCTCACCCCGGTGCGCTCGACGAGCCGGTGGAAGCTCTTCGCCCGGGCATGGCGGTGCGCGGCGCGGCCGGTACCATGACACGATGCCCCTCGTCTCGCGTGGTCGCCTCCCGCTCGCCCCGGGCTCTCCGATCGCTCGCGGGCGTGAGGTCTGCGTGGTGGTCGACGGCCGCCCGACGGTCGCGTACGAGGGAGAGACCGTGGCGGCGGTGCTCGTCGCCGATGAGGGGCTGAGGACCCGCTGGACTGCGGGTGGCGCGAGCCGAGGGATCTACTGCGGGATCGGTGTGTGCTTCGAATGCCTCGTCGTCGTCGGAGGGGTGCCGAACACGCGGGCGTGCATGACGCTCGTGGCCGACGGCATGCGGGTGGAGCGCCAGGTCGCCGCGGGCCCGGGCTGCTGATCCGCGGTACGAGGACCAGGCCCGCGCCGCGGCTCCACCCGCTTCTCCCCGGGCGGCCCCGGCGCTTGCAGGGCGGTGCGGGGATTCCGGCGGCCAGGGAGCGGCCGACAGTGCCCCGGTTGGCGGGGCCCCGCAGTCGGTCTTGAGTGCAGCTTCGGAGTTCGGCATGCGATCATGAGTACGATAATCGAGCCGTGCGAGGCGCCGAGGAAGACACGTGACGGAGTCGATCGCAGTGGTCGGCGGCGGGACGATCGGTGTGGCGTGGTCGGTCGTCTTCGCCCGGGCAGAGCGCTGCGTCGCGCTCTACGAGCCTGACGACGCCCGCCGGGAGCTGGCGCGCGACGACGTCGACCGACGGTTGCGCACCCTCGCCGCGAGCGGTCTGCTCGACGAGGACCCTGGCGACGTTGCCGGTCGAGTCGTGCTGCCACGGGACCTGACGGCCGCTGCGCGCGGAGCGTCGTACGTCCAGGAGTGCGCTCCGGAGGACGCCGACCTGAAGCGCGCGCTCTTCGGGGAGCTGGAAGACCTTGCCGGGGAGGACGCGGTGCTCGCGTCCTCCTCGTCGGCCATTCCCCCCTCCTCCATCGCCCCAGGGGTGCGCGACCCGAGCCGCGTGCTCGTGGCGCATCCGGGCAACCCTCCCTACCTGCTGCCCGTCGTCGAGCTGGTCCCCTCTCCGCTCACCTCGACCGCGACCGTCGAGCGAGCTCGCGTACTGCTCGCCTCGGTCGGCATGTCACCCGTCGTGCTCCGTCGGGAGGTCGAAGGGTTCGTGTTCAATCGGCTCCAGGGCGCGGTCCTCCGCGAGGCGTACTGCCTCGTGCGAGACGGGGTCGTCGATCCCGGGGACGTCGACAAGGTGATGCGGGAGGGCTTGGGCAGGAGGTGGTCGTTCCTCGGGCCATTCGAGACCGTGGAGCTGAACACCGAGGGTGGCGTCGACGCCCACGCCGCGCGCATGGGCCCTGCGTACGCGCGGATGGGCGCGGAGCGGGGGCAGCACGATCCGTGGACCGACGAGATGGTGGCGAAGGTTTCCGAGGCGGTCAGGGCCCGCCTGCCCAGGGAGCGCTGGCGTGACCACGTGATGTGGCGAGACGCCGTCCTGATGGCGATCGAGGTGTTTCGCCAGCAGACTCCGCTGCTCGCTGGACCCCCGCCGCCGCCCGGCGGCGGGGGTCCAGCGGTGAGCCGGTGACACCTCCCCCGGCCGGTCCCGCCGTGCCCGGCGCGGGCACGGCGGAGGGGGAGCCGGGCGCGGGAGCCACCCGGTGAGCGGCGCGACCTCCGGGCTCGAGCGGAGCATCCAGCGACTCGGCCAAGAATTCTGGTCATGGCGTGCCGCCCAGCAGCCGCGCTCGCGCGACGACAGCCCTCGCGTCGAGCGACCTGCGGGCTGGCTCCCCGAGTGGCGCGCGACCGCCGAGGCGGTCTACCGGCAGCAGCTTGGCGCCTTCGATCTCGCCCCATCGCGAGATCGAGGTCGCCGGGGCACCGCTCGCGCGCCGAGATCCGACCTGGCGAGTTGTCCGAGGGAGGCTTCTTCAACCTCGGAAGGCGAGAGGGCGCGAAGCTCACCTATTTGGAGGCGTTCGACGACGTCGCGCATGCAG
>JAJYMD010000307.1 GCA_021787255.1 Actinomycetes bacterium
CCTCTCGAAGGGCTGACGCGGCGGCTCCATGCGACGGCTCGTCGGCTTCCTCGTCAATCCCCTCGCCGGGATGGGGGGACGGGTCGGGCTGGGGGGCAGCGACGGCGAGCAGCGGGTCGCAGAGGCGCATCGGCGCGGCGCGCGTCAACGGACGTACGCCGCCCCGTTCACGTCGAGCGTCGCCCCCGAGAGGTGACGACAGCACCCTCCTGCGGCCGCGGCGAGCACCACGACCTTCGCGACGTCCTCGGCGGGGACGATGCAGCCGAGCGGCAGCGTCTTTGCAAGTAGGTCCTCGCCGCCGCGCGTCGAAAGGGAGATCTCGGACATCGGAGTGCGAACGATGCTCGGGGCGACGACGAACGCGAGGACGCCGTCCTTCCCGTGGACCCGCGCGACCGTCTGGGTCATCGCGCGAACCGCCGCCTTGCTCGCCGCGTACGCGGTCAGCTCCGAGAGGGCCGAGCCCTGCTCGGCGGCCCAGCTCGACACCGTGACGACCGTCCCTCCACCTGACGCCCTGAAATGGCGCACCGCCTCGCGCATCAGGCTCGCGGGCTCAAGCACATTGACCTGGAGCACACGTGACCAGGTGGCGTCCCATTCCGCGTCCGGCGCGTCGATCGGCGTGAGCGGTTGCACCGCCGCGTTCAAGACGAGCACGTCGATGCGCCCTCGCCACGACACCGCCTTCGCCCAAAGGGCGCGGCCGGACCCCGGCTCGGCGAAGTCCGCCGCGACGAGCAGCCGCCGCTCACGCGGGATCCTGCTCGTCGCCCGCGCGGCACCGTCGGCATCCCTGCCGTAGTGGGCCACCAGGGCCGCTCCGGCGTCACCGAACGCTGCGGCAGCCGCCGCCCCGATGCCGCTGGAGGAACCGGTGAGAAGGACGGTCTTGCCGTCGAGGTCGTCCATCGATGCGCGACGCGCTCGCTACGACACGGCGTCTCTCGCGAGCTCCAGCGCGCGCCTGGGCCCGTCGGGCTCCTCGAACTCCCCGTCGATCAGCACCTCTCCGACACCCTCGGCTGCGAGGCCCGCGAGCTCCGGGGCGATCTCGGCCGCGTGGCCAGCGTTCAGCACCACCTCGGGCGGAGACATGCGCGGGAGGCCGGCACGCTCTCGCCATCGAGCAACGCGTGCGAGCCCTTCGCGGACCACCTCGCAAGCTCCCTTCCCATGGTGCAGGGGCAACCATCCATAGCCTCGGTGCGCCACGCGTCGGAACGTCGCCTCCGAGGACCCCCCGAGGAACACGGGCACCGGTCGCTCGGGCGTCGGATGGGTCAAGAAGCGCAGGTCCCCCGACGCTCGGTGCGCCACGTAGGAGCCCGACCAGACCTCTTTGCAGATGGCGAGGACCTCGTCGGTGCGCTCCCGACGCCTCCGGAAGTCTTCTCCGACCAGCTCGAGCTCCTCGCGCAGCCACCCGTCGCCCACTCCGAGGACGAGGCGCCCACCTGAGAGCTGTGTGACGCAGGCAAGCTGCTTCGCGAGCCCGATCGGCTCGCGAAGCGGCGCAACGAGCACGGCGACCCCGAGACGCGGACGGGAAGTCGCGGCGGCGAGCGCCGCGAGCACGACCACCGGCTCGAGCCAGGGCTCCTCGGGGTCCCAGTCGATCTTCCCGTCCGCGCTGTAGGGGTAGTACGAGTCGTTCCGCTCCGGGATCGCGAGGTGGTCACCGAGCCAGACCGAGTCGAACCCCGCCTCCTCGGCGCGACGCGCCTGGTCGAGCACCGTCTGCATCGTGGCACCGGCGCCGTAGTTGAGCACCTTCGCCCCGAACCTCATCCCTCTCCTCTGCGGGCGAACAGCTCGAGCGTGATGCCGTCGGGATCGTCGAAGTAGACGAAGCTGTAGCCGGCAAGCGGCCCCTCTTCGATGTCGAGCGGCTCGGAGTAGAAGCGGATGCCGTCCGCGGCGAGCGCCGCCATCGCCTCCTTCAGGTCCGTCACCTCGAAACAGACGTGCGGCGCTCCCGGATCGGCGTTCGAGAGCTCGTAGCGCTCGCGGCGCGCGTTGCGGTACTCGAGCAGCTCGAGGTGGACCGAGCCGAGCGTGATGAAGCCGAAGCGCAGATGCGCGTCGGGAACCCCGACCGCCGCGCTCAGGACCGGTCCTTCGCTCTCGGTCGAGAAGTCCCTGACACGGCCCAAGAGCCGCTCGTAGAAGGCGAACGACCGCTCGAGGTCGGACACCGTGAGGCCCACGTGGTGGACCCCCTTCATCAGCGCTTGCCTGCGCTCATCTTCCATCCACCATCTCCTCTCCAGAGCCGGCATGACCACGTGCCGGACGGCACGTGGTCATGCCGGACGTCCCCTTCGCCGTCAGCACGTGGTCGTCAGCACGTGGTCGTCAGCACTTGGGCATGGGCGGCAGCGGCGCGGACTCGGTCTCCTCGTAGGCCTTCGCCATGAAGCCCGAAGTTTGGATCTTGCAGATCCACTGGTTCAGGTAGCGCACGAGCGCCTTGTTCCCCTTGCGCACCGCGTATGCACCGTACTGGATTGTGAGGGGCTTCTTGAAGTTCTCCACCTTCACCTTGCCAGGGTTCGACTTGGAGAACTCGCCGAGAAGGTAGCTCTCCACCATGACCGCGGACGCGCGCTTGGTCGCCACCTCGAGGATCGCGGCTGTGTCGCCGGAGTACCCGATGATGTGCGCCTTGGGGAACAGCTTGTGCGCGAGCTGTGTGTCGGTGGACCCCTCGAGCGCGGTGATCGTCCGTGTCGGCCTGTTCCACGCCGGGATCGTCGCCGGGATCTTCGATGTCGCCGGCACGCCCAGCACGAGCTCGTAAGGGACGTAGGGGCGGCTGAATGTCACGGACTTCTCTCGCGCCGGCGTCGGCGAGAGACCGTTGGAGACCAGGTCGAACTTCCTGGCCTCGAGGCCCGGGATCTGCCCTGTGAAGGCGACATTGTAGATGTGCAGCTTCACGTGCATTGTGCGCGCCAGCTTGTCCAGCAGCACGACGTCGTACCCGGCGAACTTCCCTGTCTTCGTGATGTACATCTCCGGCTTGAAGGATGCGTCCATCCCGACGTTGAGCGTGCCAGGCTGGATCAGGTTGTAGGGGTTCGCCGCGCTCTTGTGCTTCTCGTGGGCCGCCGCTCCTGCGGCTCCGCCACCGAGCACGCCCAAGGCGGAGGCCAGCGCGGCCGCGCAGGCGACAGCGCCGAGACGAACTGACCTTGATCTCATTTTCATGATTCCTCCGTTCGTTCCGTTCCCGCACTCCGCTCGATGGGACTCCGCTCGATGGGACTCCGCTCGATGGGAAGACGGGAACATTGGTTCCTGGTTCCTGGTTGCTGTTCCTGATTGCGATGCGCTTCGGGTCAAGTGCCAGATGCTCTTCGGGTCAAGTTCCAGCAGTGCGCGGAGCCCCACCCGACCGTGCGGTGATCAGGGCGGCGATCCGGCGACGGGAACGGGCCGTCAGCAAGGCGGACAGACCTCCTTTCGCGGGCTTGGCGAGCGTGCGCTCGATGAGCCGGAAGGCGAAGTCGAGCAAGAAGGCGACGGCGACGTAGATACCTGCTGCAGCCGTGTACAAGACAAAGGGCTGGAACGTCGTGGACTCGATGTTCTCGGTCACGTGAATGACCTCGAGGAGGCCGATGACCGAGAACACCGAGGTTGTCTTGACCATGCCGATGAACATGCTGCCGATGTTCGGCACGGCGATCTTGGTCGCCTGGGGAAGGATGACGAAGAGGAAGACGAGCAGTCGATGGATCCCGAGAGCCAGGCCTGCCTCGCGCTGGCCCGCCGGGATCGCATCGAGCGCCGATCGGTAGATCTCCGCGATGAAAGCACCGTAAAGGAGGACGAGCGCGACCACCCCGGCCTCGAAGGTCGAGAGGTTGATGCCCAAGAGCAGCGACCAACCGAAGTAGACCCACAGCACGCTCACGAGTGCCGGCACCCCGCGAAACACGTTGATCCACAGCGCGGCGACCCACGAAACCGGCGGCTTGGACATCCTCCCGACCGCCAGTATGAGGCCGACGATCACCGAGATGACCAAGGCCACCGCTGCAACAGCCAGCGCGGTACCGAGCCCGCCGAGAAGCTGCATTCGGTACTGCCAGACGATGCTCCAGTCGAAGATCGTCGCGCTCATCGTGCGCTCTCGCTCGCCACGGCGGTCACAGCACCGCGTTGATGAACTCGCGTGCCCGCGGGTTCGAGCACTCGTCGAAGAAGCTGCGCGGCCCGGAATCGACGATCACGCCGTCCTCCATGAAGACGTTCAGGTCGCCGATCTCTCGTGCGAAATTCAGCTCGTGGGTCACGATCACCATCGTCATCCCCGACTCGGCGAGGACCCGCATGACCCCGAGAACCTCCCCCACGAGCTCCGGGTCGAGCGCGGAGGTCGGTTCGTCGAAGAGCATCACCTTGGGGTCGAGGCTCACCGCTCTGGCGATCGCCACCCGCTGACGTTGGCCACCGGACAACTGGTCCGGGTAGTGACCTGCCCATCGGAGCAGTCCGACGCTGTCGAGCGCGTCGGCGGCGCGCTCTTCGGCAGCATGGCGGTTCAGCCGCTTGGCCCGGCGCAGCGCGAGCGTCACGTTCTCGAGGGCGGTCAGGTGCGGGAACAGGTTGAAGTGCTGGAACACCATGCCCACTTGACGGCGGAGCTCGAGCGGTCTTCCCCGCTCGTCCTTCGGGCACGGTGCCGGTCCGTACTCGATCCCGAGCACGCGCACGGACCCTTCGTCCGGCGGCTCCAAGAGATTGATGGTGCGCAGCAACGTCGATTTGCCCGACCCCGACCGCCCGAAGATGACGACGTGCTCGCCTGCGCGCACCGTCAAATCGACGCCGTGGAGCACTTCCACCGTGCCGAAGCGCTTCCGAATGCCGCGCAGCTCGACGACGGAGCCTTCCTTCGGCTCGAACGAAGCGCTGCCCGTCGTCGAGCGCGCGAGCGTCGCCCGGGTGGAGGTGCCGGTCGGCGATGGTGAGGCGCTCGGGGACGGTGAGACGCTCG
>JAJYMD010000156.1 GCA_021787255.1 Actinomycetes bacterium
GTGGGCCCCAGCTCGAAGTGCTCTCGAAGCCCGCGCTCGATGTAGCGCAGGTAGGTCTGGGGCAGCCTCCCGGTCGAAAAGAGCGTGAACGTGGGCGGGTCCGCCGCGCCCTGCACGCCGTATCGGATGCGGGCTCCGGGCGCGGGGTGCGCCTGCTGGATGTCGCGGAGCGCGCGGTTCAGCGCGCCGGTCGGCACCCGGTGGTGGTAGGCCTCGGCGGCAGCGTGGAGCGCAGGGAGGATCTTGTGGACCCCGCGGCCCCTCGCGGCGCTCACCCGGAGCACCGGCGCCATGCCCAAGAAGGCGAGGCGCTCCCCCACCCCGGCGAGCACGTCCTCGCGGTCGCCGGTCGCGACCAGGTCCCACTTGTTGACCACGATGACCGCGGGGCAGCCAGCGGCAGTGATCCGCTCGGCGAGCCGCTGGTCCTGGTGCGTGGCACCGACCGTCGCGTCGATCACCAGCAGCGCGAGGTCAGCGCGGTCGAGCGACTCGAGCGCGCGCAGGGTGGAGTACGCCTCGACGCCGCGGTCCGTCCTCGACGGCCTGCGCATGCCGGCGGTGTCCACGAAGCACAGCGGTCCGTCCTCGGTGGTGATCACGGTGTCGATGGAGTCGCGGGTGGTCCCCGGCAGATCGTGGACGATCGAGCGCTCCTCGCCGGTCAGCCGGTTGAAGAGGGTCGACTTGCCGGCGTTGGGCCGTCCGACGATGGCCACCCGGGCCACCTCACGCTCGCCCTCGGGCGGCCCCCATTCCTCGAGGTCTGCGGCCATCGCCAGCGCCGCCGATCCTGCCAACCCCGTGCCAGTCCGGGCGGCGGTCGCGGCCTTTCCCTCGGCTTCGGCCTCGCGCTCCGCTCCGGGCTCGGTGTCGTGGAGCGGGAGTCGGCGCACGACCTCGTCGAGCAGGTCCCCGGTTCCCCGCCCGTGCAGGGCGCTCACCGGCCAGGGGTCTCCCGCGCCCAGCCTGAGCAGCTCCCACGCGGCGGGTTCACGAGAGGCGTCGTCGACCTTGTTGGCGACGAGGATCATGGGCGTCCCCGCCCTGCGCACCGCGCGCACGGTCGCCAGGTCCTCTTCGGTCGCGCCGACCGTCACGTCGACGACGAGGAGGACGAGGTCCGCGTCCGAGAACGCGCGCTCGGCCTGCGCGCTCACCTTCGCGTCGAGCGCGTCTCCGGTGGCAAGCCACCCGCCGGTGTCCACCACCACGAAGGGCACGCCCGCCCACTCGGCGTCGAGCTCCTTGCGGTCCCGGGTGACCCCGGGCTGGTGCTCCACGACCGCCGCACGCCGACCCACGATGCGGTTGACGAGCGAGGACTTCCCCACGTTGGGGCGACCTGCGACGACCACGACGGGCCGGGGGCTCCGCTGCGCGACGGCGTCAGCACGCCGGCGGGAGCTCATGACGAGGGGCGGGGCGCGAGCGCCTCGCGTAGCGACCGCCCGTCCGACGCGACGACCTCGACGTGGCGCGGCAGGTCGGCGAGCGTCTTGCCATCGAGGAAGCGCCCCTCCGAGAGGCACGCGTCGGGCAGGAGGTAGCGCTGACCCTCGGGCTCGTGCTCGAGCACCCGGATGAGGTCATGGCCGGTGAGGAGCCCCGCGACCCCGATGTTGCCGCCGAAGAAGTCGTGGTCGACCGCGAGCACCCGCACGTGGGGAAAGCGTTCGAGGAGCGGGGCGAGGACGCGCTCGCCGTAGGAGCCGGTGAGCACCGTCGTGGGCCGCTCGTCGCGGCGCGCGTCGAGCGGTTCGTCGAGCGGTTCGTCGAGGCGCTCGTGCGAGGAGCAGGCGGGCGCTCCACCGGATGTCGGCGCCCGCGGCGCCCGGTAGCCCGCTGCCGGGGCGCCCTCGACCCAGGCGAAGAAGCCGGGCCGAACGCCGTGCGCAGCCCCCGTGTCGCCGTGGAACGCCGCCTCGAAGGCGCGGGCCATGCCGATGCCGTTCTCGTGCTGGGGGAACCCGTCGTAGGCGTCGAGCGGAGGGAAGTCCCGGCCGGCGAGCAGGTAGTACTCGTCCGCGGCGTAGACGAGGCGCCGGCCGAGCGTCCGGCGGTAGGTGTCCTGCCACCCGGCCACCGTGTCGCACACCGCCTCGGCCTCGGCGACGGTGTGGGGGCGCATGTCGGGCTCGTGCGAGTAGCGCGACAGCCCGAGGGGGACGACACCGAGCGTGGCGAGCGTCGGATACCGGTCGAGGATGCTGAGCAGGGTGTCGTCGAGCACTGGGCCGTCGTTCACCCCGGGGCAGACGACGATCTGGCCGTGCACCTCGATGCCACCGTCGAGCAGGACACGCAGCCACCGCAGGCTCGTCGCGCCCTTCGGGTTGCGCAGCATGCGCGCCCGGACCTCGGGATCGGTGGCGTGGATGGACACGAACAGCGGCCCGAGCCGCTCCTCGAGCACGCGCTCGGCGTCGAGCTCGGTGAAGCGGGTGAGCGTGGTGAAGTTGCCGTAGAGGAAGGACAGGCGGTAGTCGTCGTCCTTCAGGTAGAGGCTGCGCCGCATCCCCTTGGGCAGCTGGTGGATGAAGCAGAACGCGCAGTGGTTGTCGCACGTGCGCACACGGTCGAAGACCGCGGACTCGACCGCGAGCCCGACCGGCTCGCCTGCGTCCTTGCCGATGCGCACCTCGAGCTCCTCAGCCCCGCCGCCCGAGCCCGCCGGCCGGCGGACGCGCACCTCGAGCGCCTCGTCGTCGACGAGCGCGTGGTACTCGATGACGTCTCTGGGGCGCCGGCCGTTCAGCGAGAGGAGCTCGTCGCCGACGCGTAGGCCTGCACGGGCCGCCGGGGACGCCTCGGCGACCGCCGTCACCTTGGGCGCCGACATGCCTCGAAGGCTACCCGGGACGCGTCCGGGACCGGCTCCGGTCACCGCCTGCGACGAAGACGAGGTCCGCGGGAGCGCTCACCGGCGCGCCTAGCTCTTCACCACCCAGGTCTGGGGGAAGAAGAGCCCGTAGGGGTCCATCTTCTGCCAACCTTGGAGCGTCTTCTTCACGCAGTTCACCCGGAGGTCCTGGAGCGGCCACCAGAGGGAGGCCACGTCCTTCGCGAGGTAGTTCTCGTCCGCGTAGATCGGCTTCAGGCCCGGGGACGTCTTGGCCGCGTCGATCAGCTTGTTGGCCGTCGGGCTTGTGTAGCCCCCGGCCCAGAAGTTGCCCTTCACGAATTCCTGTGTCCCGATGGGCACGAGGTGTGTCTGCCCGTAGGGCCACATGTAGCCCGAGTACCCGGCGAGGCCCCAGTTGCACGGAGGGGCGCTCGGGCACACGCCTGCCGTCGAGAACATCGTTGTGGCGCTCTGGCCGTCCAGTGTGATGCCGACGCCGGCCGACTTGGCTGCCGTCTTGAAGGCGGAGACGGTCGCGAAATACGCTGTTGTGCCGGTCGAGTACATGAACTTGAAGCTGAGCTTCTGGCCCTTGGCGATCCCCTTGCCGCAGTCGGAGGGGCCGGCCCCAGGGTGCTTGCACACGTCGACCCCGCCGGTGCCCTTCGCCCAGCCGTGCGCCTCGAGCAGCGTCGAGGCGTCCTTCGGGTCGAAGGGGTAGGGGTCCTTCCTGAGCTGCGGGCTCACGTACGTGGACCTCGGGTAGTCGGCGACGGGCCCGTAGTCGGGGAGCCCGTAGCCGCCGAAGCCGCGTGTGATGTAGAGCTTCTCTGTGATGAGGTGCTGGAGCGCCTGGCGGATGTAGAGCTGGCGCACGAGCGGGCCCCATGTCTTCGACGTGTAGCCGAGCTCGACCACCTGGTTGTAGAAGGTGGCCCACGGCTTGATCGCGTAGCCGTGGCTCTTGAAGTACGAGGACTCCTTCAAGTCGCCGTAGGGGATGTAGCCGAATGTGATCGTCCCCGAGCGCAGCGCGTCGAGCTCGGAGGTGCCTGTTGTGAAGCTGTAGACCTTGAACCCGGCGATGCGCGGCTTTGTCGGTCCGGTGTAGTGCGGGTTGGTCGCAAGCGTCGCCGTGTGGGTCACCGGGTCGTAGGCGCTCATCTCGAAGGGGCCGTCGGCCGCCTTCCACAGCGGGTTCGTCGCGTAGGTGCTGCGGTCCTTCGACTGGGCGAAGAGGAATGTGAACACCTGCTTGGCACCCGTCGGCGTTGTCGCGGCGGTGCCGTTGGGCGCTGTGAGCGAGGTCCTGTCCCAGGCCTGGGCGGGCAGCGGCACGATCGAGCCGAGCTGGTTCCCGTTGAACCATGTCGGGTTGTACGAGCGGTTCAGGTGGAGGACGAACGTGGACGCATTCGGGTACGTGATGCTGGTGATGTCGTCGGGCAGCAGCCCTGGGATGTAGAACCCGAGCTTCGTCTTCCCGGCGTCCACGAGCTGGAAGAAGAACTTGACGTCCGCGGAGGTGACCGGAGCGCCTGTCGACCACGTGTAGCCCGTCTTCATCGTGACGGTCACGGTCCTGTCGTGGTCCGAGTACTTCGGCGGGTTCCCGATCGACTTCGCGTAGTTGTAGCCGAACGTCCCGCCGTAGCCGGCCGTGTAGAGCCTCGGCCACATCATCCACTCGATGTTGAGCTGCCAGTCCTCCCAGGACACCGGTGTCTCGAGCGGCAGGATCCATGTGAAGATCTCGCCGACCGGCAGCGCGATGCTCGGCACCGCGCTGGAGACGACCTTGCCGGATCTCGCGACGTGCCGGACGGCCGAGCTGTGCCGGGTGCTCGTGGTCGCCGAGGCGACGCTCTGGCCGAGGGAACCGGCGCCGACGACCCCGGTGCCGCTCGCCGTGACCAGCATCGCCGCGAGGACGACCACGGTCGCCAGGCGCGGGTGCCGACCTCGCCTGGACGCGGACGGTTGGTCCGGCCCGCTGATGCGTCCTCGTCTCGTGAACATGCGCTCGCGACCCCCCATTCTCGACACGCCAATCGGTGTCGTGGCCCTCGGGCGACAGCCGTCCGAACTCGGTCACCGCCAGGCCCGCAGCCGACGGCCTCCGACCCGACGTTTCGAGGATGTTACAACATTTCCT
>JAJYMD010000260.1 GCA_021787255.1 Actinomycetes bacterium
TGACGGCGTCGGGCTGGCCACGACCGACGCCCGTGGCCGCTGGCGGATGGCCGTGACCGCTGACGGCGTCGGGCTGGCTGTGACCGACGCCCATGGCCGCTGGCGGATGGCCGTGACCGCTGACGGCGTCGGGCTGGCCTTGACGAGGAAGGAGGCGGCGCATGGAGCGCGAGGACTGGGACCGGAGGTACGCCGGCGATGAGCTGTTGTGGCGCGCCGAGCCGAACCGCTTCCTCGTCGAGGCGACCTCCGACCTGCGGCCCGGCTCGGTCCTCGACGTCGCGTGCGGGGAGGGCCGCAACGCCATCTGGCTCGCCGAACGCGGGTGGCGGGCGACCGGGGTCGATTTCTCGGCGGTGGCGCTTGGAAAGGCGCGGCGGCTCGCCGCAGCACGAGGCGTGGACGTCGAATGGATCGAGGCCGACGTCCGCACGTGGTCCCCGCCCGGCTCCTTCGACCTCGTCGTCCTGCTCTATCTCCAGCTCCCTTCCTCCGAACGGCCCGACGTCCTCCGGACGTTCGCCGGCGCCGTCGCCCCCGGAGGGCACCTCCTTGTCGTCGGTCACCACGCGCGGAACCTGACCGCGGGCATCGGCGGCCCGCAGGACCCCGACGTCCTGTTCACCGAGCAGGAGGTGGTCTCGAGCATCGAAGGCACCGGCCTCCTGGTCGAACGCGCAGAGGTGGTGCGCCGTCCGGTGCCGACCGGCGACGGCGACGTCAGCGTCGACGCGCTCGACGCCCTCGTGCGGGCGGTCCGACCCGAGCGCCCGGCACACCCCGAAGCTGGGCACCACGCCCGAAGCGAGGAGTGATCGGCGTCACCGACACCAGTGCTCGACGATGGCCTGCAGCGTCGCGGACTTGACTGCAGCGATCGCAGCGATCAGAGCCAGCCGAGGGTGGCAGGGACCATGTAGAGCCCGAAGACGATCACCACGAGGCACACCACCGTCACGAGGACGCGGTACGCGCCGCGCATCCGGTGCTCGTCAGGGAGCGCCCTCGCCTCCAGCAAGAGGAGGAACCCGAGGACGATCGGGAGGAGCAGGGCGTTCATCACCTCGACGTCGATGACCAGGCTCACGAGGTCCAGGCTCATGAGCACGACGCAGGCCCCGAGCACATGGGCGAGCGCGTAGGTGAAGTAGAACTTCGCCGAGCGGCGGTTCGGCGGCTCGTTGAGCGTGTGCGTCCATCCGAAGACCTCGGAGATCCCCCAGGCGCCGGCGAGGGACGCCACCAGCGCTGCCACGAGGCCGGCGCCGAGCATCGCGATCCCGAGGAGCACCTTGGCTCCGAGGGCGCCGATGAACGGGCGCAGCGCAGAGGAGAGCTGGCCGACCGTGTCGAGCGCGGCGTCCGGATGGGTGAGCCCGATGGTCGCTGCGAAGACGAGGACCATGACGATCATGATCCCCTGGGTCAGCACGGCTCCAACTGCCGTGTCCCGCCGCTCGGCGCGGATGTGCGCGCGGGTGAGCCCTTTGTCGACGACGGCGCCCTGCTGGTAGAAGATCATCCACGGCATGATCACCGCGCCCACGTTCGCCGCAAGGAGGAACACGTAGGAACCGTCGTGCAGCGGAAGGTGGACGAGCCCGGCGCCGACCTCGCGCAGGCTCGGACGGGAGAGGATCATCGCCGGCACGAAGACCAGCTCGGCCAGGCCGAAGGCAATGCCGACCCGCTCGGCCCGGCGATAGCTGCCGGTGAGCGCGATCCCGATCAGAAAGGCGGCGGCGACCGGGACCGTGAGCGTACGCGGGACGCCGAAGAGCTGCCCGACGCCTGCGACCCCGGCGAACTCGGTGAGCAGCGCACCGACCCCGGTGGCGAAGAGGGTGAGCGCCGAGAGCATCGCCCAGCCGCGGCCGAACCGCTCCCTGATCAGCGCGCCGTGGCCTTTGCCGGTCACGATGCCGAGGCGGACGGTGATCTCCTGGACGACGTAGAGGATCGGCATGAGGACCACCTGGGGCAAGATCATCTGGTACCCGAACCGCGCGCCGGACTGCGCTGCGGTGATGAGGCTGCCGACATCGGTGTCGGCAAGCATCACCACCAGCCCTGGACCCCACGTGGCGAGCAGCGCGACCAGCAGCCATCGTCCCTGACGTCGCGCGAGCGGGGCAGGCGCACAGGTGCCGCTGACCTCGGATCCCCGAACGGCCTCGTCAGCCCCACCGGGAGGTGCCCCAGGCCGCACGGCTCGAGGCTAGCTTCGGATTGCCTAAGTTCACAAGTATGGCAAGCCGATACCCACTTCGTGGCCCTCGGCGGTCCCTCAGGGCGTCACCGGCGACCTCCAAGCGGCGGTGGGCCACGTCTCGCGTCGCCACGCCGCGTCCCAGAAGAGCCACTCCAGCTCCGTCGCGCGCTCGAACGCGCGACCCATCTCGGCGATGGACGAGCTGGTCCCCTCCGACGCGGCGCGTTCGGTCGCGTCCCGTGCGGCCTGCGCAAGTGCGGAGAACTCCTCCGAGGAGTACGTCGCCAGCCACTCCCCGTAGGGGTGCTCGCCCAGATCGCCGCAGCGTGCCAGGAGGCTCCGGCCTACGTGCTCGTAGACCCAGAAGCAGGGGAGCACTGCGGCGCACAGCACGTCGTAGCGCCCCCGGAGCGCAGTGGACTCCAGCCAGGAGCTGTACGCGAGGCACGTCGGCGACGGCTCGATGTCCGGGACCCCGCTGAGCCATCGGTCGTGCAGCTCACGCTCGACAAGGAGGGTGTCGCGCGCGGCCGTCGACCACACGGCTGCGTCCCTGCGGGTGGGCGAGAGCACGGCAGCTGCGGACAGCGCACGGGCGAACGCGTCGAGGTAGGAGGAGTCCTGCGCCAGGTAGTGCTCGAAGGTGTCCCTCGGAAGGCTGCCCTCCGCGAGCGACACGTTGAAGGGATGATGCACGATCGCCTCGACGAGCCGGGACGCGTCCGCCCACGCCCTCGCGCAGAACCCGGCTCCCGTGCGCCGGGGCCGGCCGGACGTCACGGTCGAGGTGCGCCCATGAGAGGGCGGATGCATGTGCGGGCTCGAGACGGGGTGTCGTTCCGCCGGCGCCGCTCTCGAGCGGCGTCCCACTTGCGAAGCGGGACGTAGACGGCCACCGCCACGATCAGCCCCACGTAGTACGCCAAGTCACCGCCTGTGAGCGCCTTGGCGACCGGACCTTCGATGATCCCTGTGGCGTTCATGAACGGGATCGCGGCGCCGAAGGCCACGAGCAGCGCGATCAGCGCTCCCCACTCGCTGCGCAGATCTCCCCAGGACGTGATCCGTCGGATCTCCTGGCGGATGTCGCGACGCCGGTAGTGCCAGTCGACGGCCACCACGCCCACGAACGGAGAGAGCCAGTAGCTCGAGAACAAGAGCAGGTCCTCGAACCGGCCGACGACGTTCCCGGCGTGCAGCCACAAGACGAGCGCGTAGGCGCACGCCATCACCACGCCTGCGGTGATCGGCCGCCTCAGCTTCACGTTCAGCGTCTGCATCGCAAGCGAGCCCGTGTAGTCGTTCATGGTGTTGGAGGCGATGGCCGACAGCGCGACGCCGAGGAGGATGACGATGCCGAGCGCACCGCCGCCCACCAGGGTGTCGATGCCGGCCGCGGTCTTCTGCGTGAGGAAGCGACCGGCCGCCAGACCGACCTCTTCGGCCCACAGGTACGAGCCGACCAACCCGGCCATCGTGTAGAGGAACACCGAGCGCGCGCTCGTCGTCGGAGGAAGGTAGCGGCTGTAGTCCGACGCGTAGGACGCCCAGGAGATGCCGTCGGAGAACGACAGGGTGATCATGAGGATGAACGCGCCGATGAACGCCTTGCCGTGCACGCTGGCTGCAGCCGGCGTCAGCCCCGCGTGGGTGAGGATCTTGATCGACAGCACGACGAACAGAGCCCCGACGACCAACGTGGCCCCCATCTCGAGGACGTGGATCAGCTCGTGCCCCCAAATGGCCGCGAGCCCTTCGAGCACGAGGATGATCGCCACGGCGGCGGCGAACGGGATATTGCATACGTACTGCAGAGCCTCGCCTCCGAAGATGCCGACGATCGCATCCCAGGCGATCGAGGAGAGCAGCTGGACCACCGCCGGGAGCACGATCGTCCTGCCGAACGGGAGCCTCGCCGTCGGGAGCTGGCCCGCCCCGGTCACAGGCCCCCACGCGCACAGCATGGCGGTCGGGACGGACCCGGCCACGGTCCCCGCCACGATGGCCACGCTCCCCCAGAGCATCCCCAGGCCGAGGACGGCTCCGATGGCACCGAGGAAGAGCGCGGAGACTGTGATGTTCGGGGCGAACCAGACCGTGAACATGCGCCACGCCGACCCGTAGCGACGATCGTCTTCGATCGGCTGGATGCCGCGCTGCTCGAGGCGGATGTCGCCCTGGCGCTCGGGCGCGTTCCCCCCGAACGTGCCCACGCCGTCGTCCGGTCGACCCTCGCTACGAACAGGTGGCCGACACCACTCGCGCACCATGCACGTCCTCTCCCTCCGCCGGTATGACCCGGATCAGGTTCAACGGTCGACGCCTCGTGGCGCCCTCTCAGCCCCGGGGGGCTCCCGTGCTCGTCCCGAGCACGATACCGCCCGCAGGACTCCGTGTCCTCCCCTTGACACATCGCGGAGCGCGGAGCAGCGTGGTTGGGTGGGTGTGCGGATCGTTGCGCGTCTCATCTCTCCCCTGGAGACAGCGGGGCGCCGCCAGAAGGCTGCGGGGCGCGTCGGCCCTGTCAGGGGGGACGGGGAGAGCTCGAACTGGTGCCAGGTCTCGTGAACATCGTCTGGCGCCGCGCGATCCGCGTCGGCCTGCCCAGGACCCACAGCTCCGCGATCGTCGACACCGAGCGCGCGCTGGCCGCCGAGATCGGCGGGATCGTCGCCGAGGACCTCGCCGCGTGAGCCGCCGCGTCACGGTCGCCGCCGCGCAGCTCGGTCCCGTCGGCCGCACAGAGCCGCGCCGCGCGGTCGTCGACCGGATGCTCGCGC
>JAJYMD010000054.1 GCA_021787255.1 Actinomycetes bacterium
TGGTCGACCGCGACTGTCAGCTGGTGCGCGCGAAGCGCCGCCCGAGCAGCTCGTAGATCGGGTTCGGAAGAGAATTGGGCACCGAGCCGGGCGTGGCCGAGCACGGTGCGTATTGCGCCTTCCTCCGCACCGCTCAAGCTCCCGACCACCCCGATGCGGGCGACGGGGCGAGAGGACGACGGCAGGGTGGGGATCACGATCGCGGCCGCGACGACGGCGAGGAGGAGCAGCGTGATGACCCGGAAGAAGCGTCCGCGCAGCCGCTCGCGGATCTCGCGTGCTGCCACGAGCCCGGTATCGCCGAGCGGGCGCCGGCGATCGAGCGGTCCCCGGGCGCGCTGCCCGAGGCGGGCGAGCGCAGCCGTCACGTGACCGGGCGCGAGGGGAGCCGGCGCGCGACGCCCTGCGCGGAACCGCCGGAGGAGCGCCAAGCCCACGATCACGACGGCGAGAACGTAGACGACGGCCTTCATGCGTGCACCGCCTCGCGGAACACCTCGGAGAGCGTGCGCCGCTGGAAACCGAACTCGAGCACCCGGCCTGAGGCCCGCGCCGCGTCGAGGACCATCGTGCTGTCCACACCCCGATGGAGCACGAGACGGACCGCGCCGCCTGTCACTCGAGAGACCTCCACGCCGGCGAGCCCCTCTGCCCAGCGGCCTTCACGGTCGCCTTCGACCCGGACGATTAGCCTGGATGTGCCGCTCCTCTCCAGCTCGTCCACGTCGCCGGACGCCACGACGCGGCCGTGGTCGATGATGACGACGACCTCGCAGAGCTTCTCGACGAGGTCGAGCTGATGGCTGGAGAACAGGACGCAACGACCTGCGTGCGCCTGCTCGGTCAGGACCTCCCCGATCGCGTCGATGCCTGTCGGATCGAGCCCGGCCAAAGGCTCGTCGAGCACGAGCAGGTCGGGATCGTGGACGAGCGCAGCAGCGAGCTGCACGCGTTGCTGGTTGCCATGGGAGAGTGACTCGACCTTGCTCTTCGCTCGATCCGAGAGCGCGAAGCGGTCCAGCCAGCGGGCGGCGGCCGACGCTGCCTCCCGGTCGTGCATCCCGTGGAGACGACCCAGGTACCGGAGCTGCTCTCCGACCAGCATTCCCGGATAGAGCCCCCGCTCCTCGGGCATGTAGCCGAAGCGCCTGCGCGCTGAGGCATCGACGGGCGCGCCGTCCCATCGCACGCTGCCGTGGTCGAGCTCGGTCAGCCCGAAGATCGCACGCATGGTCGTGGTCTTTCCCGCTCCGTTAGGCCCGAGGAAACCGGTGACCCGCCCGCTACCGACCGAGAACGAGAGGTTGTCGAGCGCGACGAGACTGCCGAAGCGCCGTGAGAGCCCGTCGAGCTCCAGCGTCCCCTCCACCGCGCCAGGCTAGAGCCCCGAGCTGGGGCCCGACGGCGGCGGAGGTCGGCAGACGTCAGTGTGCGGGTCGAGGCAAATGGACGCGCTCTTCGGCGATCGTGTTCCCACCGTCGACCACGATGACCTGGCCGGTGACGTAGGCCGCTCCTGGCGTGCAGAGCCAAGCGACGAGGGACGCCACCTCTTCGGGGGACCCCGATCGCCCGACCGGGGTGCCCAAGCCGAGCGCGAGCTCGTCGGGGAGGGAGGAGCCGGTCGCGATCCAACCCGGTGCGACTGCGTTGACGGTGATGCCCCGATCCGCGACGTCGATCGCCACGGCTCTGGTCAATCCGACCAGTGCGGCCTTGCCCGCGGCGTACGCGACGTCCCCGGCGATCGCCGCCACCGGTCCGGTGACCGAGGACACATTGACGACGCGCCCCCAGCCTTGCGCGGTCATCGCAGGCAGGACTCCCCGGGTCGCGAGGAACGCGGTCGTCACCTCGCGGTCGAGCTCCCTGCGCCACGCGTCGGGTGCCAGCTCCGTGGCGCTCCCCGACGTTGGGTTCTCGGACACCGAGACCATCCCCGCGTTGTTGACCAGTACGTCGATCGGCGCTGCCGCCGAGGCTTCCTCGACGACGCGTGCCGCATCCTCGACGACCGTGAGATCAGCGATCACCGAGGATGCGTCGATGCCGGCGGCGCGGAGCTCGTCGCGCCGCGTGTGGACGCGCTCGGAGGTCGCCGTCACGACCACCCCCGCTCCGAGCTCCCCGAGCAGGCGCGCGCACGCGAAGCCGATGCCCGTCGGGCTGCCGGCGCCGGTGACGAGCGCCCGGCGCCCCTCGAGGGAGAAGCTCGGGGGGATCGTCCGGCGCGCAACCCCTTCGGTGGACGACATCGGCCTACCTCCAGAGCATCGCGAGCGTCTCGAGCCGCCGGAGTGTCATGAGCTCGAGCGAGCGGGAGCGGGTGATCCGGCGCACGATCTCGGGCTCGTCGGGGCACTCCCCCGCCGAGAACACGTAGAAGGACCTTCTCGCGGGGCTGTGGACTGCCATGTAGTCGTCGTACTTGTCGTGCAGGGCCACTTCGATCAACGTACGCCTGCGAAAGTCCGCGGACGAGAACTGCCCGACCCACCAGCTGCTGTCGGCCCAGATGAGGTGGCCGCTGATCGGGTAGCCCTCGTGATCGGCGTGGAGCTGGCGGAACGGGCGGCCCGCCGCCGCGTCGACGTCCCACTCCGAAAGGTACCTCGGGAAGACCTCGCCGAAGACCTCGTCGATCCCGAAGGCCGGGATGTTCGCAAAGAGCAGGCCGCCGTCGGCCAGCAGCTCGCGCAAGCGGAGCAGGTAGGAGGCGAGCTTGTTGGGATTGAGGTGCTCGAAGATGTCCAGCCCGAAGATGGTGTCGAAGCCCGGGGAGAGATCCGAGGTGAGGACGTCGCCCAGGTGAACATGGGCTCGCACGGCCCGTGACGCGCGCGCCAGCGCCCGCCGGCTGATGTCGATGCCCTCGAACTCGATTCCGCGCAGCGCGAGGCCTTCGAGGACCGCGCCGTTCGCACAACCGAGCTCGAGCACCCGGCCGCCTTGGTTCAGCGACGCCACGATCTCGGCCATCACTCGCTTGTCGCGGTCCACCCGCAGTGGCCAGATGTGCGGGGCCTCGTAGTAGCCGCTGTCGAGGATGGCTTGCTCCATGAGGTCGAAGTCCGCGGCGTCCTCGACGTTGAACGCGAGGAGGCTGCCGTAGGGCACCTTCTCGTTGGTCTGGTAGAGCGAGTACTTGCCGGGGTGGCGCTCCAGCAGCCGCCCTGGAACGTGACCGCCGCCATCTCCGGCACAGCCTCGGGAGCCACCTCTGGTCGCCGACCGGTACCCGGGGCAAACCGAGAGCAACGCGTGGTGCAGCCGCCACTTGATCCGATCGCGAAGGATCCGAGCGGTCAGCGAGGGAGGTGCCTCGCCGCGTGGCGCGACACCCCGGGCCGCGCGCGAAGATGTCGCTCGGCGCGCCCCCGAGGTCACCGGGTCACTATAGGCACCCGCGCTTCCGCCTCCCCCTCGAAGAGTGCGGCAGGGGCTTGGGGCAGTGGCGGCGTCGCCCTCACTCGCCGCAGACCGAGGCGTTGCCCCAGGCCGCCCAGCGCTGCGTGAAGCGGTCGTGCTCAGCGGTAGGCGGCCTGCAGCTCACGCAGTGCGTCTGCCCCAGGGCACAGCTCGTCGTGAGCCAGCGCGTTGAGCGGCACGGGCGTCGTGCGGTTCCGCTCGTGGACGTCGGGGACCGATTCGTCCACGTACAACAGGCCGGTCGGCACCTCGCCTCGCGCGGCATGGTCGGCGAGGTAGGCGGCCACCGAGGTGCGGTCGGTGGGGTCGTAGCCCATGGGCACCGAGCGGAAGCGGATCGCGCCGCCCCCGGGCATGGCGACCTCGACCGGCTCCGGTGAGAGCATGGCGGTCACGGGCTCTTGTGGAGGGGCGAAGTCGGTCACGTGGAGCTCGCTCGCCCGGATCGCGGCGTAGCTCTTGGTGGACCCCTCGTGGTTGTTGAACTGCACGCACGGGGAGATGACGTCGACGAGCGCGAACCCGCCGTGGGCGATCGCCGCCTCGAGGATCGGGACGAGATGGGCCTTGTCGCCCGAGAAGCCCCGGGCGAGGAAGGTGGCCCCGAGCGAGAGCCCGAGCAGCATCGGGTCGATGGGCGCGAGCGCGTTGTGCTCGCCTCGGTGCGAGGTGGACCCCTGGTCCGCGGTCGGGGAGAACTGGCCTTTGGTGAGCCCGTACACGCCGTTGTTCTCGATCAGGTGCACCATGTGCACGTTGCGCCTGATGCCGTGGCAGAGATGCCCGAGCCCGATGGAGAGCGCGTCACCGTCCCCCGAGATGCCGAGGTAGAGGAGGTCCCGGTTCGCAGCGTTCGCCCCGGTGGCGATCGGCACCATCCTGCCGTGGACGGAGTTGAAGCCGTGGGCGCCGCGCAGGAAGTACGTCGGGGTCTTGGACGAGCAGCCGATCCCCGAGAGCTTCGCGACACGGTGCGGCACCACTGCCGCCTGCCACAGGGCCTGGACGAGCGCGGCGGTCGTGGAGTCGTGGCCGCACCCGGCGCAGAGGGTGGACATCGGGCCCTCGTAGTCGCGGATCGTGAGCCCGATCGCGTTGCGCTCGAGCTGCAGGGCTGGGACGAGCGGTTTGGTGATGGACGGCATGGCGCTCCTCGGTCCTCAGCTCTTTGCCGTGCCCAAGAACGCGACGATCCCCTCGAAAACTTCCTGCGCCGTCGGGGGAAGCCCGCCGTAGAGGCGGACCGACCCCAGCTTCTGGATGGGGGCGCTGGTCTCCGCCGACAGCAGCGTCCGCAGCTGGCCGTCGCGGTTCTGCTCGACGACGACGCAGGACGTGTGGGCGTCGACGAACTCTTGGACCGTGTCGTGGAACGGAAAGCTGCGCACTCGGAGGTAGTCGAGGGCGATGCCCCGGTCCGTGAGCTCTGCGATCGCCTCCCTGGTGGCAGCGTCGGTGCTCCCGAGCGTGATGACGCCCGTCGTCGCGCGGGAGCGCCGCTCGGTCACCGGCGCGGGGAGCAGGCGGAGCGCGGCCGCATGCTTCTTC
>JAJYMD010000359.1 GCA_021787255.1 Actinomycetes bacterium
CCGGTCACCACGAAGCCAACAAGGTTCACAGCGCTCGTGCTGCACTTCCCGCCGGCCACATCGAACTCGGCGTTGACCCAGTTCGCGGGGTCCCAGAGCGTCACGCTCACACAGAACGGCAGCGCCCCGGGAACGTTGGTGTCGTACTCGATCGGCTCGAACGGCGTCATCACAGGGACGTTCTCCAACGGCAAGACCATGGCGCTCGCCCAGATCGCGTTGGCGTCGTTCGCCAACCCTTCCGGGCTCGTCAACGTGGGCAACAACCTCCTCGGTCCGAGCGCCAACTCGGGACAGCCGTCAGTGGGAGCTCCGGGGACCGCGGGACGCGGCAACCTCTTGAGCGGGCAGCTGGAGCAGTCCAACGTGACACTGGCACAGCAGCTCACCAACCTCATCACCGCGCAGCAGGCGTATGTCGCCGACACCAAGGTGATCTCCACGAGCCAGTCGATGATGAACTCCCTCGAGCAGGCGTAGCCGAGGTGCCGAAGAGCGCCGGCGTTCGCTCGCGTCGAGTGCTCGTGGGTGTCGGAACTGCGGGGAATGAAGAACGCAGCGCTGCAGGGAATTAAAGTCGATCCCCTTGCGCGCCGATGAAGAGCTCGGCGCCAAGGAGGCGGCCGCCACGAGGCCACGGATGGGCCAGCTACGCACCTCTTGGAGGTCCGCCCCATGGAAGTCGAAGCCTGATGAGCACGATGCGCGCCGTGGTCGATGACGAGTCACTCGTGCGCCCGTACGACCCGCTCCGGCACGAGGTCATCGACCGGGTCCAGCTCCGCCATCTCCACCCGCTCCTCGAGGCATGCGCCAACCGGATGGCCGCGAGCTTGAGCACGAGCCTGCGCCGCCCGGTGCATGTCGCCGCGGGGGAATTCGAGCAGGCTGCATGGGGCGAGTACAGGGGGAGCATGGAGGATCCCGCGTTCATCGCGAGCGTCCTCGCCGCCGGTCTCGATGAGCGTCTCTTGCTCCACATCCCCGTCTCGACCGCGCTCTGCCTGGTGGAGGTCCAGCTGGGTGGGGACGGCAGGACCGAGACGGGGCGGGAGGCCCTCACCGAGATCGAGTTCTCGATGGTGGGCTCGATCGCGTCCCAGCTCCTCGCCGTGCTCTGCGGCGCCTTCGACGCCTCGCTCGACCTGAGAGTGACAACGCTCCAGCTCCATCGGAGCCCCCACTTCGTGAAGATGGCGTCTGGCGAGGCAACCTTCCGGTCGGAGGCGGGTGTGACGACCGGCGACGGCGGCCTGGGCTCGGTCTGGATCTACATGCCGCTTGGGATCATCTACAGCCTGCTCTCGACCCTCGAGCAGGAAGAGGAAGACCGCCTCGACCCCGACGGGGGCCTGCCCGACGTCGAGCGGGTCATCGAGGACGTTCCGCTGGAGCTGTGCGTCGCGTACCCGCAGGTGCACATGAGCGCGGCACAGGTCCTCTCGCTGCGCCCCGGGGATCCCGACTCGATCATCTTGCTGGGGGTCGGCACGAACCAGGCGGTCGACCTGGACATCCTCGCCGGCCGGACGCGCATCGGTCGAGGGGTCCTCGTGACAAACGGGAAGCGTGCGGGGTGCATGGTCAAGGGATGGGAGAGGAAAGAGGAACGATGACCGACGTCGCCACGTCATTTTCCACAGAGGAGAGCATGGGAGGCGCGGACGCGGTCGCGCGCGAGCCCGACTCCGGAGCCGATGGCCCGCTGCAGCTCGACGCACTGCACGATGTCGAGCTCGAGGTCGTCGCCGTGCTCGGAAAGACGCGGATGACGCTTGGCGCGCTGCGCTCGGTCCGTCCGCGGAGCACCATTCCCCTCGATCGCCCGATCGGCAGCCCTCTCGAGATCATGGTGAACGGCAAGCTGTTCGCGATCGGCGGGCTCGTGTCGGTCAACGATTCAGAGCTCGGAGTCCAGATCAAGTCGATCGTCTCGGGCCGTGACTGACCTCGTGCTTGCCGCGCAGCACGGCATCGCGATGGCGCCCGACGTGTCGGTCGGCCACGTGCTCGCGCAGATGGTGCTGTGGCTCGGGGTGATCGTGGTCGCGCTCTTCGGGCTCAGCAAGCTCGCACGTCGCAGGAAGGGGACCGGGCCCAGGGCCGCCAAGGTCCCCCGCGCGAAGAGCGGCGACCTCGCCGTCGTCGGTCGCCGTCCGGTCGGCAAGGGTCAGTGGATCGCCGTGGTCGAAGCCGAAGGCCAGCGCTTCCTCGTGGGGATCACCGGTGCCGGGTTCACGCAGCTCGGCGAGCTCCGAGGTGACACCCCGGGCTCCGAGGAACCTGCGGCGTCCCTCGAGGCACTCTTCGCCGAGGACCAGGGCGAGCGGCCGCGCAACCTGCTCGAGCGCGCCCGAGCCGCGACCGTCCGCCGCTGAGCTGCGGCGTCGAGCCGAGCCGTCGAGCTGAGGGGGGACTGTGCTGCACCTTCTGGCGGCGGGCCAGATCACCGTCACATTCGGGAAGACCCTGTCCAAGCCCTCGGACAGCATCCTCGTCATCCTGGCGCTGGCGCTGCTCACCCTGGCGCCGTCGCTCCTCATCATGCTGACGGGCTTCGTCCGGGTGGTGATCGTCCTCGGACTCACGCGCCAGGCGCTCGGGTTGACGACCACGCCGCCCAACCAGGTGCTCGTCGGCATCGCACTGTTCATCAGTCTGTTCCTCATGGCGCCGACGTTGTCGATCATGAACCACGTCGGGCTCCAGCCGTACCTCCACGGCCACCTCGACTTCTCCCAGGCGTTCGACAAAGCCGAGGTCCCGCTGAAGCGCTGGATGCTCCGACAGACCGGCGCCCAGGAGCTCGCGCTCACCGCGAAGATCGCGCACACCTCGGCCGCGAGCCCCATGCACGTCTCGCTCTCCGCCGTCATCCCCGCGTTCCTCCTCACCCAGCTGAAGGATGCCTTCATCATCGGCGTGGTGATCTTCGTGCCGTTCTTGGTCATCGACCTCGTGGTCGCCTCGACCCTCATGGCGCTCGGCATCGTCATGCTCCCCCCCACCCTCGTCTCGCTGCCGTTCAAGCTGCTGCTCTTCGTCCTCGTCGACGGCTGGGTGCTCGTCGTCCAGTCCCTCGTCACGAGCTTCCGATGACAGTCGGGCTCGTCCTGCAGCTCGGTTCGGAGACGCTCCTCACCGCGGCGAAGATCGCGGCACCGATCCTGCTCACCTCGCTCGGCGTGGGCCTCGTCGTCTCCTTGCTCCAGTCGGTGACCCAGATCCAGGACCCGACGTTCACGTTCGTGCCCAAGCTGCTCGTCATCGGGCTCGTCCTCGCGATCTTCGGCCACTGGATGCTCGACCAGTTCACCGGGTACGTGCACGAAGTGATGGCCGAGATCCCACGCCTGCTCGGGAGGTGAGCGCGTGGCGCTGGACGTCAACGCGCTCTGGCTGATCGCCTTTCTGCTCGTGCTCGCGCGCGCGATGGCCTGGCTCCTGGTCGTCTCGCCCTTCTCGAACCGGCGTGCGGTACCCGTGATGGTCACCCTCGCGGTCGGTGTGGGCTTGGCGTTGATCGTCGCCCCTCAGCTGAAGCTCACACAGCTTCCGGTCACCACCCCCGCGCTCATCGGCGACCTGGTGCTCCAAGTCCTGACCGGCTTGGCCATCGGGTTCGTGGTCCAGATCCTGATCTCCGCGATCGGCGCTGCGGGCACATACCTGGACCAGATGGGTGGGCTCATGATCCAGCCGACAATGAACCCGATCGGCATGACAGAGATCAGTCTCCTGGGGAGCTTCTACCAGGAGCTGGTGGTGCTGCTCCTGTTCGCGACGAACGGGTACCTGCTGATGATCGAGGGCTTCGCCCACAGCTTCGCCGGTCCGGGGTTCACCCTGGAGGCGACCAGGACGATCGGTACCGTGATGGTGACCGACCTCGAGGTGTTCTTCGTGTCCACGCTCGAGATCGCGGGGCCGATCCTGGTCGTGCTCTTCGCCGCCCAGATCGTGCTCACTCTCGTCGCCCGCGCCGCGCCGCAGGCCAACATCTGGTTCCTGGGCATGCCGCTCCAGGTCCTTCTCGTCCTCCTCCTGGTCGCGGCCACCATCTCCGCGATCCCCAACGACCTCACCAACCTCCTCACCCGCGGCCTCGGCGACGCGGCGAGGCTCTTCGGGAGACCCTGATGGCTGCCGGAGACCGCTGGGCCCGCACGGAGCCACCGACCGAGAAGCGCAAGAAGAAAGCACGCGAGGACGGTCAGGTCGCCCGCTCCCAGGAGATCGGCGCGTGGCTCGCGATCCTCGGCGGGTCGCTCCTCGCGCCATTCATCTTCTCGGAAGCCCGCTCCAGGGTGGTCGGGATCACGGCGAACGCCGCCGAGGTGGCGTCCCATCCGACCGCGACCGGCGCCCTCGACGTCGTGGGGTCCGCACTCGGGCAGTTCGCCTCCTTCGTCGCGCTGATCGGCGGGGTCTTCATGGCGATCGCGCTCGTGGTCGGGGTCGCCCAGGTGGGGAAGAACGTCTCGTTCAAAGCGGCGAGACCTCGTTTCACCCGGATGAACCCGGTGACCGGCTTCAAGAACCTGTTCTCCCCCCGTGCGGGCTGGGAGCTCGCGAAGCAGGTGATGAAGCTGCTCGTGCTCGGGGTGCTCGGGTACTTCTCCCTGCGCAGTGTGATCTTCACCGTCGCGAGCAAGTCGCCCGCGACCCTGGCACCGCTTCTCGGCTACGCAGCCACCTCGATCCTCGGGTTCGTGCGCACCGCCGCGGTGCTCGGCCTCGCGCTCGGCGCCGTCGACTACGGGATCCAACGTCATCGCCACAACCAATCCCTCAAGATGACCAAGCAAGAGGTGCGTGACGAGCGCAAGGAGCAGACAGGCGACCCGTACGTGCGCGCCCACATTCGCCGTCGCCAGTTCACGATCGCGCGCTCGAAGACCATCGCGTCGGTCAGGACCGCTGACGTGGTCGTGACCAACCCCACCCACGTCGCCGTCG
>JAJYMD010000040.1 GCA_021787255.1 Actinomycetes bacterium
CCGGCGGAGGTGGGCCGCGCCGTCGACGCGTCGCTCGCCGACCTCGCCGCGAGCTTCACCGAGGAGTGGTGGAGCGAGCCCGGCAGGCCCCGCTTCCCGATGTACTTCTTCTCGGTGGAGGGCGAGACCATCTGGGGCGCGACCGCCCGCATGCTCGTGGACCTGCTCACGACGGTGCTCGCCCGAAGCGACCGTGACGGCTGATCCCTCCGCCGACCTCGCCGGCGGAGCGGAGGCCGGCCGGTACAGTGGGACGACTGGGACCTCGGCGCAGACCTCTGGAGGGCAGTGGTGGCAGACATCGAGATCGGGATCTTCAAGTCCGGTCGCCGGGCGTACGGGTTCGACGACATCGCCATCGTGCCCAGCCGGCGGACCCGTGACCCCGAGGACGTCGACATCTCCTGGGAGATCGACGCGTACCACTTCGACCTGCCGCTCCTCGGCGCCGCGATGGACGGCGTCACGAGCCCGCGCACCGCGATCGAGCTCGGTCGCCTCGGCGGTCTCGGCGTCCTGAACCTCGAGGGGCTGTGGACGCGCTACGAGGATCCGGCCCCCCTGTTCGAGGAGATCCGCGAGCTCGACGACGACAAGGCCACGGCGCGCATGCAGCAGATGTACCAAGAGCCGGTCAAGGTCGAGCTCGTGACCGAGCGGATCCGCCAGGTCAAGGAGTCCGGTGTCGTGGCCGCCGCGTCGGTGACCCCGCAGCGGACCGAGGAGCTCGCCCCCGCCTGCCTCGCGGCCGAGCTCGACGTGCTCGTCATCCAAGGCACCGTCGTCTCCGCCGAGCACGTGTCGAAGACCGCAGAGCCGCTCAACCTGAAGCGCTTCATCCGGGAATTCGAGATCCCGGTGATCGTGGGAGGCTGCGCGTCGTACCAGGCGGGGCTGCACCTGATGCGCACCGGGGCGGTGGGCGTGCTCGTCGGGGTCGGCCCGGGCAACGCGTGCACGACGCGCGCGGTGCTCGGCCTCGGCGTGCCGCAGGCCACCGCGATCGCAGACGTCGCGGGTGCGAGGATGCGCCACCTCGACGAGACGGGTGTCTACGTGCACGTCATCGCGGACGGCGGCATGTCGAAGGGTGGCGACGTCGCCAAGGCGATCGCGTGCGGCGCCGATGCGGTGATGCTCGGCTCGCCGCTCTCGTCGGCCGTCGAGGCCCCCGCACGGGGCTTCCACTGGGGGATGGCCACCTTCCATCCCACGCTGCCGCGCGGCACCCGGGTGCGGACCGGGGTCCGCGGCACGCTCCAGGAGATCCTGCTCGGCCCCGCCCACGAGAACGACGGGCGGATGAACCTCTTCGGCGCCCTGCGCACCGCGATGGCCACCTGCGGCTACGAGACGGTGAAGGAGTTCCAGAAGGCCGAGGTCATGGTCGCCCCCGCCCTGCAGACCGAGGGCAAGCAGCTCCAGCGGTCCCAGGGCGTGGGCATGGGCCGCTGAGCACGGTCGCCGACCTCGTCGGCGACCTGAACCAGGCGCAGCGCGCCGCGGTGGAGCACCGCGGCGGGCCGCTGGTCGTCGTCGCGGGGGCGGGGTCGGGCAAGACGCGGGTCCTCACCCGGCGCATCGCGCACCTGCTGGCGACCGGCGACGCCGCGCCGTGGGAGATCCTCGCGATCACCTTCACGAACAAGGCGGCCGACGAGATGCGTCGACGCGTCGTGGAGCTGGTGGGGGCCGCAGCCGAGCGGATGTGGGTCTCGACGTTCCACTCGGCGTGCCTGCGCATGCTGCGCGTCCATGCCGGGCGCGTCGGCTACGACAGCGGCTTCAGCGTCTACGACGAGTCCGACTCGCGCCGGCTCGTCGAGCTGGTGGAAGACGAGCTCGGCATCGACACGAAGCGGTTCCCGCCGCGCTCGGTCGCGGCGATCATCTCGCAGGCGAAGGCGGAGCTCGTCGGCCCGGCCCGCTTCGCCGAGGACGCCTCCTTCGGCGCGGACCCCTTCCGCCGACGCGTCGGGGAGGTGTACGTCGCGTACCAGCGGCGGCTCGAAGCCGCGAACGCGATGGACTTCGACGACCTCCTCTTCCAGACCGCAGTGCTGCTCCGCTCCTGCGAGGACGTCCTCGAGGCGTACCGGCGCCGCTTCCGTCACGTCCTCGTCGACGAGTACCAGGACACGAACCGCGCGCAGCACGAGCTGGTCCTGCTCCTCGCAGGCGAGCACGGGAACGTGACGGTCGTCGGCGACTCGGACCAGTCCATCTACCGTTGGCGCGGCGCGCAGATCGCCAACATCTTGGAGTTCGAGGCCGCGTTCGGCGACGCCACGACGGTGCTCCTCGAGCAGAACTACCGCTCCACCCGGACGATCCTCGACGCGGCGAACGCGGTCATCTCGAACAACCTCGGCCGCAGGGACAAGGAGCTGTTCACCGAAGGCGAGAAGGGCGGGCCGATCTGCAGGTACCGGGCCGAGCACGAGCGCGACGAGGCGTCGTTCGTCGCCCACGAGATCCTGAGGCTGTGCGCCGCCGAGGGCCTCTCCTACGGGGACGTCGCCGTCTTCTACCGTACGAACGCGCAGAGCCGCGCGATCGAAGAGGAGCTCGTCCGCCAGGGCATCCCCTACAGGGTGGTGGGCGGCACCCGCTTCTACGACCGCAGGGAGGTACGCGACATCCTCGCCTACCTGCGCGTGCTCGCGAACCCCGACGACGAGATCTCCTTCCGCAGGATCGTGAACGTCCCCAAGCGCGGCATCGGCCAGACGTCCCTCGCCCGCCTTGCGGCCGCGGGTGCGCCGTCGGGCACGCCGGTCGGCCGGATGCTCGAGCACGCCGAGGCGGCCGGGCTGACCGGCAAGGCGCTCCGGGGCGCGCAGGCGCTCTCGGCGCTCCTCCGGGAGCTCCGGGAGGCGGCCGCGGAGGCGCCGCCGGGCGATCTCGTCGAGCTCGTCGCCAGGCGGTCCGGGTACCTCGACGAGCTGGTCGCAGAAGGGACGCACGAAGCCGAGGGCCGGATCGAGAACATCGCCGAGCTCGTCGGCGTGGCGAAGGAGTACGAGCGGCTCTCCGAGCTGCTCGAGACGGTCGCCCTCGTGTCCGACTCCGACGAGCTCCAAGACGACGGCACGCGCGTCTCCCTCATGACGCTGCACACGGCGAAGGGCCTCGAGTTCCCGGCGGTCTTCCTCGTCGGGATGGAAGAAGGCGTCTTCCCGCACTCACGCACCCTCTCCGAGCCGCTCGAGCTGGAAGAGGAGCGCAGGCTCTGCTACGTCGGCATCACGCGCGCGCGCCGGTTCCTCTACCTCACGCACGCCTGGTGCCGCACCGTCTGGGGGCGCACGATGCCGGGCCTGCCGAGCCGCTTCCTCGCCGAGGTGCCCGAACGGCTCGTGCGCGAGGCGGGCGCCGGCCGCACCTTCGGTGCGCTCGACGGCGCCGGCCGGCGGCCGGCTGCCCCGGCCGAGCGGTCGACCACCGGTGCTGAGGCGCTCGGCCTCGTGGCAGGCGATCGCGTCGTCCACGAGCGGTGGGGACCGGGCGTCGTCGTGAGCGCGCAGGGCGCAGGCGACCGTGCGCAGGCGACCGTGCGCTTCGCGTCGGTCGGCCCCAAGACGCTGCTCCTGTGCGTGTCGCCGCTGCGGCGCGCCGGCTGACGCGCCCTTGCCGGCGCGCCGGCTGACGCGCCGTTCCGGGGGAGCCGGCTGGCGGGGACGCGCGCCTGGCCGCCTATCATCGCCCTCGATGAAGCGCCCCTATCGCGTGGTGGTCGCGAAGCCCGGGCTCGACGGCCACGACAGGGGCGCCAAGGTCATCGCCCGGGCGCTGCGAGACGCGGGCTTCGAGGTCGTCTACACGGGGCTCCATCAGACGCCCGAGCAGGTCGTCCAAGCGGTGGTCCAAGAGGACGCCGACGCGCTCGGTCTGTCGCTCCTCTCGGGGGCCCATCTCACGATCGTCCCGAAGGTCATGGCGCAGCTCGCCGCCGCGGGCCGAAGTGACGTCCTGGTGATCGTCGGCGGGATCATCCCCGAGCGCGACGTCCCCGCGCTCGAGCGCGAGGGCGTTGCCGGGGTCTTCACGCCGGGCGCGCCGCTGCCGTCGATCGGCGCGTGGCTCGAGGAGGCGCTCGACCGGCGCGAAGCGCAGCAGGCCGTCTAGCAGCAGGCCGTCTAGTCGAAGGAAGGAGCCGGATGGACCTCTACGAGTACCAGGGCAAGCAGTACTTCGCACGCTACGGGATCCCGACGTCTGCAGGGGGGGTCGCGGACAGCGTCGAGGAGGCCGTCGTCCAGGCGCAGGCCGCCGGCTACCCGGTCGTGGTGAAGGCCCAGGTGAAGGTCGGCGGGCGGGGGAAGGCCGGCGGGATCAAGCTCGCCGCGGACGGCGAAGAGGTGCGCCGGCACGCCGGTGCGATCCTCGGCATGGACATCAAGGGCCATGTCGTGCACCGGCTGTGGGTCGAGCACGCGTCGGACATCGCGAAGGAGTACTACGCCAGCTTCACGCTCGACCGTCCGGCCAAGACGTACCTCGGGATGCTCTCCAAGGAGGGCGGCGTGGAGATCGAGGAGGTCGCCGCCACGAACCCCGGCGCGATCGCACGCATCCACGTCGACCCGGTGCGGGGCCTGGACCTCGCGACGGCGCGCCGGTGGGTCGACGACGCGGGGCTGGACGACGCTGCCCGCGTCCAGGCGGCCGACGTGCTCGTCGCCCTGTACCGCTGCTACGACGAGGGCGACTGCGACCTCGCCGAGGTCAACCCGCTGATCCTCACCGCCGACGGCCGTGTCCACGCGCTGGACGCGAAGGTCACCCTCGACGACAACGCACGGTTCCGCCATCCCGAGTGGGAGGAGTTCGAGGCGACCGAGACCGAGGACCCCCGGGAGCAGATGGCCAGGGAGAGGGGTCTCAACTACGTCGGTCTGTCGGGCGACGTCGGGATCATCGCGAACGGTGCGGGTCTCGCGATGAGCACGT
>JAJYMD010000366.1 GCA_021787255.1 Actinomycetes bacterium
AAGCGACGCACACCGTGAGGCATCCCGCCGTGAGGCATCCCACCGTGACGCACACCGTGAGGCATCCTCGGACCGTGAGGCATCGCACCGTGAGGCATCCTCGCAGCAGCCCGGGCGTGCGCCTGCAGCGCTGCCCGCCAGAGCCCGGGCAGCCGGTTCGCACGTGAGCTGGCCGCTCTTCGTGGTCGGCGTGGCGGTCGTCACGGGCAGCGCGCTGAACGTCCTCTTCACCATGGTGGTCCCGCGTCGGCCCTACGGCGTCGACCGGCTCACCCTCCTGATCGGTCGGGCGGTCCTCCAGTCGATGAACCTGCTGTCGCGCCTCGTGGGCAGCTACGAGAGGAAGGACGCGGCGCTGTCGCCGACGGGACCGATCGCCCTCGTGGTCCAGCTCTTCGTGTGGGCGGGCGGGCTCACCCTCGGCTTCGGCATCCTCATCGCCGCGACACGCCACTCTCTCGGCGAGGGGCTCCTCCAGGCGCTCACCGCGCTGTTCACGGTGGGCGGGGTGCACGAAGGCGGACCGCCCGTCCGCTCGTTGGACGTCGCTGCGGGCGCGATCTGGGTCGTGGTCGTCGCGCTGCAGATCGCATACCTCCCAACCCTCTACAGCGCCTTCAGCCGGCGAGAGGCGCTGGTCGCGCTCTTGGAGAGCCGTGCCGGGTTGCCCGCGTGGGGGCCGGAGATCCTGATCCGGCACCAGCTGGTGGGGATCACCGACACGCTGCCGGAGCTCTACGCCTCATGGGAGGCCTGGGCGGCCGATGTGGCAGAGAGCCACACGACGTACCCGGTCCTGCTCCTGTTTCGTTCGCCCGAGGCGTGGTACTCATGGGTGGTGGGCCTGCTCGCGGTCCTGGACGCGGCCGCGATCCACCTCGCGGTCGCGCCGTCGAGCGCGAGCTCCCGGGCCCGGCTTTGCCTGCGGATGGGCTTCACCCTCTTCGACCGGGTCGCGGCGTCGCTCGGCTGGGACGTGGACCCCGACCCCGACCCCGAGGGGGTTCTCGCGCTCAGGTTCGAGGAGTACTCGGAGGCGGTCGAGAAGCTCATCGCCGTGGGCTTCCCGGTGGAACGCGGCGCCGAGGAGTCCTGGCCCGACTTCCGTGGCTGGCGGGTGAACTACGAGACGGTCGCCTACCGGCTCGCGGACCACCTCACCGCTCCGCCTGCGCCGTGGTCCGGGCCGCGCCAGCACCTTCGCGGCGGTCCGGTGCTGCCGAGGCGTCCGCCGCAGCGTCACCCCGGCGAGCGCCGGGTGCCCGCGCACGCGGTCGTCGGCCCGCCTGCGCGCCGGTCGCGCCGCGTGCGCCGCGCGCGCAGGTCGCGCTCGAACGAGGCGTGAACGGCCTTCGCGCCGAGGCTCAGGCCTCGGGCCCAGCTCCCGCCGTGCGGATTGCCGACACCTCGACCTCGATGGTGACGTTCTCGCTCACCAGCATGCCGCCGGCCTCGAGCGCCACGTTCCAGGCGACCCCCCAGTCCTTTCGGTTGATGGTCGTCGATCCCTCGAAGCCGATCCGCTCGTTGCCGTAGGGGTCGGTCGCCTCCCCCGTGTACTCGAGGTCGATCGTGACGGGCTTGGTGACGCCCTTGATGGTCAGGTCGCCGGTGACGCGGTAGGTCTGGCCTCCCGCCGGCTCGACCTTGGTCGAGACGAACTTGATCTCGGGGTACTCGTCCATGGAGAAGAAGTCGTTGCTCCTCAGGTGGGCGTCGCGCTCGGCGTTCCGGGTGTCGATGCTCGCCGCTTTGATCGTGAGCTCGAGATGCGACTTGGTCGGGTCTTCGGCGTCGAAGTACCCGCTTCCCTCGAAGTCGTTGAACGAGCCTCTGACTTTCGCCACCATCGCATGGCGGGCCGCGAACCCGATCCGGCTGTGGCTCGGGTCGATCTTGTAGTACCCGGTGACCGTGGTTGGGACGGCCGTCGTCATGGGAATGCTCCTCCAGTCGGGGAAGCAGCTTCACGGCTGCATACCCCCTCGTGATGTCGGTCGGATTGCGCGCCACCGGCGCGGTGGCATCGGTGACGCTTCACTCAACAACGCGAGACATGTCACCTATTCCCGCCGATCGGCCTACACTGTGAGCAGATGGCTGGAAGAGGGGTGGACCGGGCGGAGGAGTTGGTCTCGAGCCCAGCCGGCCTCGTGGTCGAGCCGCCCGACCAGGTCCGGTGGCTCGACCCGGACGAGCAACGCGCGTGGCGGGCAGTCCAGGTCATGCAGGCGAGGCTGAACGCGGCGCTCGCGACCCAGCTCGCAGCCGAGACCGGGCTGTCCCTCGCGGACTACGTCGTGCTCGTCATGCTCACGGACATGCCCTCTGGGGCCGCGCGCGTGCACGAGCTCGCCCGCCACCTCGGCTGGGAGCGCAGCCGGGTCTCCCACCACGTCGCCCGCATGGCCGAGCGCGGGCTCGTGCGCAAGGAGCGGTGCGCGTCGGACCGCAGGGGCTCCTACGTCGTGGTGACCGAGGCAGGTCGACGAGCGCTGGAGGCCGCCGCGCCGGGCCACGTCGCGGCGGTGCGGAGGTTCTTCGTCGACGTGCTGACCGCCGAGCAGCTGGACGCGCTGGCAGAAGCGGCAGGCCAGGTCGTCCACGCGATCGACGAGGCCGAGCGAGCGCACGAGCAACGCGACCGCTGAACAGGGCGAACGGGGTTGAAAGGGAAAACCCTCCCTCCTCGGCCCTGCTGAGGCGCAGCCCTGCTGAGGCGCAGCCCTGTCGCCATGCAGCGAGCGATCCCGTCGCCACGGAGCTCGTGCGCCGGAATCGCCTTCCGGGGGGCGCTCGGGTACGGAAATCAGTCGTGACTTGACGGCCCTGCGGAGGAAATCGTAGCCTCCCCACAGCAATGAGTCGTACGGGCTGGCTGCCCTGACCTGTAGGTCCGCGGACTGGGGGGTCGACGAGATGAGCACCAGGGCTTCTGGAGAACGGGCCATGCGGTCGCGCGTGCGCTTCGTCTCGATCGGGCGGATCGCGCGACGGCGGGCTGCGGCATCGGCGGGTGCCGCGCTGGTCCTCACGGTGGCAGCCGCGGGGCTCGGCGCAGGGGTCTCGGGGCTCGCCGCCGCAAGCTCGAAGAGCCCCTCGGCGGCCAAGGCGGCGAAGGCGCTGACAGGAGGGAGCGCGACCTACTCGCTGCTTCCCGGCGACGTCTTCACATGGATCATCCCGATCGAGAGCCAGCAGGCCTACGAGCCCTACCAGACCAACGTCGAGGACGAGACGTACCTCCCGCTGTACTGGTTCGGCAACGGCGCCAAGACCGGCATCAACTACAAGCTGTCGATCGCGGATCCCCCCAAGTGGAGCAACGGCGACAAGACCGTCACGATCGACATGAAGAAGACGTACAAGTGGTCGACAGGCGCGCCGGTCACATCCAAGGACATCGAGTTCTTCTACGAGCTCTACCAGGTCGGCAAGAGCCACATCGGGAACTACCTCCCCGGCCTCTTCCCCGACAACGTCGCGAGCGTCTCGTACCCGAACGCCTACGAGATCGTGCTGAACCTGAAGAAGGCCTACAACCCGGTGTGGTACACGGGCAACCAGCTCGGCTGGTTCTACCCGCTCCCGGTCCAGGCGTGGGACAAGACGTCGGCGTCGGCGGCAGGCAGCCTCGCCAATTCGTCCACCCCGGCGAAGGCGAAGGCCGTCTTCACATTCATCTTCACCCAGGCGAAGGACCGGGGCACCTACGGGTCGAACCCGATGTGGAAGGTCGTCGACGGCCCGTTCGTCATCAAGAGCTATGACGCCGTCACCCACGCGGCGACCTTCGACAGGAACGCGCACTACAGCGGCCCCACAAGGCCCCACCTCGCGAGCTACAGCGTCTACGCGTACACAACAGCGACGGCCGAACTCGACGCCCTGCGCTCCGGGAAGCTCACCTTCGGCTACGTCCCCTACGGGGACCTCTCCCAGGTTTCCTACTACAAGAGCCACGGCTACTCGATCAAGGCGTGGCCGATCTTCTACAACGAGGTGGTCGAGCTCGGTTACACCTCCAAGACATGGGGCCCCTTGGCCCGCCAGCTGTACATCCGCCAGGCGCTGCAGCACCTCATCACAGAGCAGCTCTACATCTCACGGACCCTCGGGGGCTACGGCCTGCCCGACTACGGCCCGGTCGCCGACTACCCGGGCTCGAGCTACGTCGCGCCGGCGCTGAAGAAGGACCCCTACCCCTACGACCCCGCTGCCGCGCAGAAGCTCCTGACCGAGCACGGCTGGGTCAAGGGCGCCGGGGGCGTGGACGTGTGCAAGCGACCCGGGACCGGCGCCAAGGACTGCGGCAAGGGCATCCCCAAGGGTCGCAAGCTCACATTCCTCTTCATGTACTCGACCGGCACAACAGCCTTCGTCGCGGAGGTCGAGGCGTTCTACACGGCCGCGAAGTCCGTCGGGATCGACTTCAAGCTCGACGGCCAGACCGTCACAACCATGTACTCGATCGGCGGCGTCTGCCCGACATCGCCTCCCTGCAAGTGGGGGCTCGCGGGCTATGCGGGCTGGTTCTGGAATTACGGGCAGTACGAGCTCCTCCCCTCGGCGGAGGACGAGTTCGGGAAGGGCAACTACTGGGGTGGCGGCTACTACACAAAGAAGGCGCAGCAGCTCATCACAGCCGCTGAGACCACTCCTGGGAACAAGGCGCTCTACAAGGACGAGGCGTACCTCTCGAAGGACGTGGCGTCGCTGTGGTGGCCGCTCCAGGACTGGGAGGTCGTCGCGGTGAAGAAGAACCTGTCTGGCTGGCAGAAGCTGAACCCGTATGCCAACTACATGCCGCAGACGTGGTACTTCACCAAATCGCCGTAGGGTGACCGGCGCGCTCGCGCCGCCAGGAGCCGGCCCTCCCGGTGTGACCGGACCCGCCAGCTGGCGGCCCGGAGGCCATGGCGTGCGGTGATCGGCTACCTCGTCCGC
>JAJYMD010000099.1 GCA_021787255.1 Actinomycetes bacterium
GCAGGGCCGCGACCAAGATCTCCGCCTGGGCCGGCGGCACCACCTCGTCGTCGAGCCCCTGGAAGACGATGAGCGGGGTCTGCAGGAGCTCGGCGTGGGACGCGGGCGAGCGTTCGCGGTACACCTCGGCTGTCTCGGGCCACGGGCCGAACAGGCCGTCCATGTAATGGGACTCGAATTTGTGGGTCTCTTCTGCCAGCACCACGGCGTCCGCGACGCCGTAGTAGCTCGCGCCTGCGGCGAACACGTCGGTGAACGTCGCCGCGCAGAGCACCGTGTAGCCGCCCGCGCTCCTCCCGTGGACGAGCAACCGGTGCCCGTCAGCCCTTCCCTCGCCGACGAGGTGACGCGCTGCGTGCACGCAGTCGGCGAGGTCCACCACGCCCCACTGGCCGCGCAGGCGCTCACGGTACGCGCGCCCGTATCCGGTACTGCCCCGGTAGTTCACGTCGACGAGCGCGAATCCCCGACTGGTCCAGAACTGTATCGAGTAGTCGAGCACCGGCACCGCCGCGGAGGTCGGCCCGCCGTGGACGCTCACGATGAGCGGTGGCAGCTCGCCCTCGGGCGCCGCGCAGTCCGGGTTGGTGGGCGCGTAGTAGAGCGCGTGAGCCACCTCGCCGCCCTCGGTCGGGAAGTCAAGAGGCTCGGGCGCCGACAGGTACGACGCATGGACGACGTCGGCGCGCGAGCGCCGCAGGACCTCCACGGCGATACCTCCCGGCTCCGAGAGGCGGATGCAGATCACGCTCGGGGGCGACGACGCCGACCCTGCGACGGCCACGGCGCACGACCCGTCCTGGGCGGCGGTGAGCTGGCTCACGTAAGTGAAGCCGCAATCGGCGGCACTGAACGCGTCCGAGCCGGGGCGGAGGACGCCCACGTGGTCCAGCCCACCCTGGCGCCAGGTCGCGAGCACCGAGCCGCTGGCGAGGAGCGCGTACGAAGAGCTGCCGAGGACGAAGTCCGGGACGCCGAGCTCGGCCTCCATCGGCGCGAGGGCTCGACCGGCACCCTCGGGGACCGCCGCGTAGAGGTTCCACCATCCGCTGCGGTCCGACACGTAATGGAGCGTGCCGTCGGGCGCGTACTTGGGCTGGGTCACCGACTCCGACGGTCCGCCCGCGACGAGCCGCGGCTCGTGCACGCACGCGCCGTCGGCGTCGATCTCGAGCTCGGCCTCCCACAGCTCCGTGCCGTCCCAGGGCATGTTCGGGTGGTCCCAGCTCAGCCAGCACACCCGGCGGCCGTCGGGAGCGATCGCGACGGACGAGTAGAAGTCGTGGCCCGAGAGGAGCGGAGTCGGTTCCCGAGCACCGTCCGCCGCCACGACGACGACGTCGTTCACGACGGCCGAAGCCGGGTCGGGGTGGAAATGGCGCTCGCGAACCGCGAGCAGATGACGTCCGTCGCGCGTGAGCACCGGGGCGGCGAAGCGCAGCGCGCGAGGAGCGGGGGCCTCGGGGGTGAGCGGGACCGGCACGCCGCCCGGCGTGACCCGGTAGACGCGCTGGTCGGCGTGGTTGGTGAAGTACACGGTGTCGCCCCGTGCCGGGTCGTGCCCGAGCGCGACGCACAGCCCCCCGTACTCGTGGACGGTGGTGCGCGCGCTGAACCCCGGGGGGATGACGTCCTCGGGCTCGCGGCCGCCCACGGGGAGCCGGACGAGCACCTGGCGGCCGCCCTCGGAAGGGCGGGCCTCGGTCCAGTAGACGTGCCGAGGCGTCGCGAGCGGGAACGACAGCCCGACGACGCCCTCGACGAGCCGGTCGAGGGTGACCGGCGAGGTCCACGTGACGTAGCGCAGCATGCGAGCCATTCGACGGGGCTGTTCCGTACCCGGGCGCGCCCCGACCGCCCTAGCGGTCCTCGGGGATCGCCTCCCACCACTGGCACCACCAGCTCGCGCCGACGAGGATGCGCAGCTTCGGGTGCCAGCAGTAGGACAGGTCGTTGTAGGGCTCGAGGTAGTAGCGGCAGTTCTCACAGCGCTCCTCGCCCGAGGGGTGGCCCCGCAGGACCGCGTTCTCGGCGAGGTGCCGCAGCTCGATCGACAGCTTCTCGTCGATCTCCTTCGGCTCCGGCTCGGGGATCACGTAATCGGACACGATCCACGAAGCTAGTTCGCCGTTTCCCCTCTCGGCGTCCTCCCGTCGCCCGCACCGCTCACCGCCTGCTGGCGGAGGCGGACCGGGACGTGCACGTACAGCGACCGGCGCTCCGGCGCGGCCGCGTGCGCCGGAGGCGGTTCGGGGAGCTCGTAGACGACGTCTCGCCGGTGGTCGGCGAGCTGACGCTCGGGGTCGTACACGCGGCTGAACTTCCAGATCATCCTCGCGAAGTTGGTCTGGCCGTGCGCAAGCTGGCGAGCCAGGATCCCCACCGTCTGGGCGAGCGCGGCGACGCCCAGGTGCTTGCGAGCGAGGATCGCCTGGGTCTTCACGAGCTCCTCGTAGAACCTCGGCAGCGGGAGCGTGGTCGGCAGCACCGCGTGCTGGATGTCGAAGAGCCGGTAGTCGCGCGTCGTGAGCCTGCGCGCCTCGCTGTGCCAGGTCTCCGTGCCAGGGTACGGGGTCTGGACCGTGAGGTGGACGATCTCGGGCATCGACACGGCCCAGTCGCGCACCGTGGCGAACCGCTTCTCGTCCCACGAGGGGTCCACGATGAGGTTCACGGCCACCTGGATCCCGAGGTCCCGAGCGATCCGCAGGGCGCGAGCGTTGACCTCGGTCGTGCTCCGCTTGCGGAACGCTTCGAGGCCCTCGTCGTCGATCGCCTCGATGCCGAGGAACATGTAGTTCAGGCCGAGCCGCTTCCAGTAGGCGAACACCTCGGGTTGGCGGACGAACACATCGGCACGGGTCTCGAGGTAGTACTGCTTCCTGATCCTGCGTCGCTCCACCTCGCGCCCGATCGCCATGCCGTGCTCGGGCTTGATGAACGCGACGTCGTCGACGAGGAACACGCCAGGCTCGCGGACCCGGGCGAGGTCCTCGGCCGCCGCCTCGGCGGAGAGCTGTCGGTAGCTGCGCCCGTAGAAGGTCCACGCGCTGCAGAACGAGCAGTCCCACGGGCAACCCCTCGAGAATTCGACGGACGCGCACGGGTCGAGGACGCCGATGAAGTACCTGCGGCGGCGCCCACCGAGGTCACGCGCCGGGAGGTGCTCGTCGAGGCTGTGGACCACCTCGGGCGGCGGCCCGACCGTGCCGTTCCCCACGGCTCCGGGCACCTTCTCGAGACCCCCGTCGACAAGCGCCCGGACGAGCGCGCTGGCGGACGGCTCCCCCTCGCCGCGCAGCACCGCGTCGATCGCTCCTGCGCCGTGCTCGAGCACGCGCTCGGCGACGAACGAGACGCTGTGGCCGCCAACGAACACCTTGCAGCGCGGTGCCACGGCCTTGGTCGCCTTTGCCAGGTCCACGACCTCGGGCACGTTCGCCAGGTAGTTCAGGCCGAGACCGACCGCGTCGGGGCGGAGCTCCTCGAGCGCCGCGAAGTAGTCCCGGTGCCCGTAGACCTGTAGGTCGAGCATCCGCACGTCGTGGCCGTCGGCTCGCAGCGCCGACGCGACCCGCTCGAGACCGAGCGGCTCGAGCCGCAGGTACAGCTCCGAGTACATGAGCACGCTCGGGTGGACCAAGAGGATGCGCACGCCGTACCCCTTTCGCCGGAGCCACCGACGCCTCCCGGCGCTCCGGCGCCGAGGAATGGTGGCGACCCTTCGTGGACCCTACCGTCGCGGGAGCCCGTTCCAGGCTTGTGCGCCCTGTCCTGTGTGCCTCGAGCCCTGTCTTGTGCGCCCCGTCTCGTGTGCCTTGCGGCACGAGGCGGGCGGCCCGAGCACCACCGACAGGCCGCGCGCTGCGTGGCTCAGCCCCTCGCGGCGGGCGGCCACTCCACCACCCACGAAGGCCGGCGCTTCTCGAGGAACGCTGCCATGCCCTCGCTCGCCTCCTCTGCGCCGAACAGGCGCTCGGAGAGCTCACCCGCGGCGTCGAGGGCTTCACCCCAGGGATGCGCGGCCAGCTCCGCCAGCCCCCTCGTCGCCGCGACCGCGCCCGGAGCGGAGCTGAGGAGCGAGGCGACCACCGCATCGACCCAGGCGTCCAGCTCGTCGGTGCCGACGGCGGCGGTCAGGACCCCGGCCGCCGCGGCCGCCGCGGCGTCGAACACGTCGCCGGTGAGCGCGTACCGCTCGAAGGCGCGCCGGGCCATCCGTCGCAGCGCGGGGACCGCGATGACCGCGGGCGCGACCCCGACCCGGACTTCGCTGAAGCCGAACGTCGCGTCCTGCGGCGCGACCGCCAGGTCGCAGGCGCACACGATCCCCATGCCCCCGGCGCGCACGTGGCCGTTCACCCTGGCGACGATCGGCTGGGGCATGCTCACGAGGACCGACAGCACCTCGGCCAGCGTCGCCGGCGGCTCGCCAGCCGGCGGGCGGAGCCGCTCTGCGAGGTCCACGCCCGAGCAGAACGTGGTACCGGTCCCGGTGAGGACGACGACCCGCACCCCGGGGTCGGCTCGAGCCTCGGCAAGCCCTGAGGCGAGCTCGGCGAGGAGACGGCGCGACAGGGCATTGCGGTTCGCCGGGGAGTCCAGCACGAGCGTGACCACTGGACCTTCGCGACCTCGTCGTACGAGCGGGGGCTCGCCGGGCACCACCGCAGTGTAGGGGCGCACCTCGAGCTGACCGAGGGCGCGCTGCGTAGTGTTGGCGGCGATGCCGTTCACGTCGCCGGGATCCCTCTCGCCGACGCGCGTGGCGCCCTGCACCGTGCGAGCCGCTCCTCTCGGGCGGGTGCTCGGAAGCCTCGACGACGCAGGGGACCGTTGGGCCTCCTCTCTGCGCGGCCGGCGGTGGGCGGACGCCGCGGCAGCCGTCGTTTCCAACCTGTCTGACCACGGGATCCTGTGGGT
>JAJYMD010000085.1 GCA_021787255.1 Actinomycetes bacterium
GCCCGGGGCCGTCGGAGGCTCGAGGGCACTGTGTTCCACTCAGACCACGGCTGCCAGTACACCTCAGCGCAGTTCCAAGCGGCCTGCGAGCATCTCAGGATCATCCAGTCGATGGGATCGGTGGGCAACTCCTACGACAACGCGATGGCTGAGAGCTTCTGGTCTTCGCGGCGTTCAACGGGGGGTTCAAGATGGCGACAGCCGGCGGCGGCTACTACACGACAGGGAGGACCATCGTCCCACTCGTCACAGGCGCCGCCTCGCTCGTCATCTACGCGGACGGGTCGGTGACGATCGGTACGTGGGGAGCCACAGTGACGATGACGCCGGACGTGGTGAGCGTGCGTCAGAACCTGGTTCCCTTGGTCGCCGCCGGCCGGCCGACCCCCCAAGCGACCAGCGCGGACTGGCTGTCGTGGGGGGCCACGTGCGGAGTCAGCACCTGCACAGGGCCGGGAGTCGAGAACCAGTGGCGATCCGGCGCGGGGGTGACCGCCGACGGCGCGCTGGTGTACGTCACGGGACCGACCCTCTCGCCGTCCCAGCTCGCGGACCTCCTCGTGCGAGCGGGAGCCGTCCGCGCCATGGAGCTCGACATCAACCCGTACTGGACGGTCTTCGTGACCTACGACCCGGCCACTCCAAACGCTCCGGCGACGCCGACAAACGGCAGCAAGCTTCTGGCGTCGACCGTCCAAGGACCCGGGACCTTCTTCGACCCCGCATGGGCGCGGGACTTCATCACGATGTCCGCGCGCACGGGTGGAAGCTGAGCTGGCTCGTGCGCGGTCAGTCGACCTTCTCGAACACCGCCGCGATGCCCTGCCCGCCACCGATGCACATCGTCTCCAAACCAAGGCGCGCCTGGCGCCGGTCCATCTCCCGCAGCAGCGTCGTGAGGATCCGGCACCCGGTCGCCCCGATCGGGTGGCCGAGCGAGATCCCCGAGCCGTGCACGTTGAGCCGCTCGAGGGTGGCCTCGGGGAGCGACCACTCTCGCAGCACCGCCAGGACCTGCGCGGCGAACGCCTCGTTCAGCTCGATCAGGTCCACGTCCGCGAGCGACAACCCTGCTCGATCGAGCGCCTTGGCGGTCGCAGGCACCGGGCCGATGCCCATCCGCTCAGGCTCGACGCCTGCGACGGCCCAGGAGACGAGCCGGGCCAACGGGCGGAGCCCCAGCTCGCGCGCGAGGTCGGGGTGCGTGACCACGCAGACGGCCGCGCCGTCGTTCTGCCCCGAGGAGTTGCCTGCGGTCACCGTCGCGTCGGGGTCCTCGCGCCGACGCAGCGCAGGCAGTGCCGCGAGCGCCTCCAGGGTCGTGTCGGCTCGGGGATGTTCGTCCGTGTCGACGACCAGCTCCTCGCGACCTCGGCGGACGGTCACCGGCACGATCTCCTCGGCGAACACGCCGGACTTCTGGGCGGCGACCGCCCGCTCATGAGAGCGCAGCGCGAGCTCGTCCTGCTCGCGACGGCCGATCCCGTACTCCCGCCGGAGGTTCTCGGCGGTCTCGATCATGCCGCCGGGGATGAGGTGACGTGCGCCGCCCGCGGTGACCCGCCCCCTGGCGAGCCTGTCGAGCAGCTCGACGTTGCCGGCTTTGGAGCCCCATCGCATCGCCGTCGTGTAGTACTCCGCCTGGCTCATGCTCTCCACGCCACCGGCGAGCGCCAGCTCCGCTGCACCGGTCTGGACCTCCATCGCGGCGTAGACGACCGCCTGCAGGCCCGAGCCGCATCGCCGGTCCACCTGCGTGCCGGCGCTCGTGACAGGCAGCCCGGCGTCGAGGGCCGCCACCCGTCCGATCGCCGGCGCCTCGCCGTTCGCGTAGCCCTGGCCGAGCACGACCTCGTCCACGAGCTCCCCGGGGACGCCGGTGCGCTCCAGCACCGCACGCACCACGGCGGTCGCGAGCTCTGCCGCGGGGACGTCGCGCAGCACGCCGCCGAACCTGCCGACGGGGGTACGCAGCGGCTCGCAGACGACCGCGTCACGAAGCGTCCTCACCTGGGCTCGTCTGTCGGGGGAAGCAGAGGCGCTCACAGGCCGAGGAGTGCCTCCGTGCTCAGGTGGGTCAGCTTGTCGCGGTCGGCGGGGCTGAGCGGCACGGCGTCGAGGAACCGCCAGCCGGCCACGGCCGAAGATCCCGAGTGGGTCCCACGGAAAGAGGGGGAGAGCACCTGGAGGTCGATCCCCGCGGCGTCCATGTCGGCCAGACGAGCCTCGCCGAGGTCTCGGAGTCGGGAGAGGACCTCCGGCGTGCGACCCGGGACGTGCGTCGGGAGACCCGGCGCGCTGCAGTGCTCCTCGAGCGCGATCACGCGCATGACGTCACCTCGATCCAGCTCTTTTTCCCTCTCGGCGCGCTGCGCCGTGCCCGATCGAGCAGCCGCTGCAAGCCGCCGCCTGTTGCTTCCGGGCAGCCCACGCAACCTACCATCGGCGTGTGCAGGGACGGCGGCCTGGCGCCGGCGGCGACCTCCCCGAGGCCTGCGACGTCGTCCTCGTCGGCGGCGGGCCGACGGGGCTGTCGGCCATGCTCGAGCTCAGCCGGCGCGGCGTCGAGTGCCTCCTCGTCGAGCCGAGGGAGGTGGTCTCCGAGGTCCGCCCGCGCGCCAAGACGACGAGCATCCGCACGATGGAGCACTTCCGGAGGTGGGGACTCGCCGAGACGCTGCGCGAGGCCGCCTACCTCCCCGTCGACTGGTCGCAGGACGTCGTCTTCTGCGTGAACCTGCTCGGCCCGGAGGTGGCCCGCTTCACCGGGTGCTTCGGCCTGACCACCGAGCGCTCCGAGCTGTTCGCCGAGACGAGCCAGCAGGTCCCCCAGTTCGTGGTCGAGCAGGTCTTGCGCGACGCGATCGGCCGCCTGCCCGGCTGCACGACCGCCTACGGGTGGCGGGCGGCCCGAGTCGTGCGCGACCGAGACGTGGCCACCGTGGAGCTGCGCCGCGGCCCCCAGGAGCGCCGGTCCGTCCGGGCCCGCTTCGTGCTCGGGTGCGACGGCGCCTCGAGCGTCGTCCGCAAGTCCATGGACATCGCGTACCGTGGCGTGGTCGACGAGCGCCAGAACCTGACCGCGGTCTTCTCCGCGCCCGGGCTCGCCGATCGCGTCCCCCACGGGCCGGCCATCCAGTACTGGGTGCTCCAGCCCGGCGCATCCGCGTACATGGGCCGGCTCGATCTCGGGGAGCGCTGGTGGATCGGGCTCATCGGCGTGGCGCCGGACCTCGGAGACGCCGGGGTGCGCGAGCACATCGCCGCCGCAGTAGGCGGGCCCGTCGAGCTCGAGCTCCTCGGCACCGACCCGTGGACGGGTCGCATGCTCAACGCCGAGCGGTACGTGGAGAACAACGTGCTGCTCGCCGGCGACGCCGCCCACCTGAACCCGCCTTGGGGCGGTCACGGCTTCAACACCGGCGTCGCCGACGCGGTCAACGCCGCGTGGAAGATCGCCGCAGTGCTCGAAGGCTGGGCAGGGCCCGGTCTCCTCGCCAGCTACGAGGAGGAGCGACTGCCTGTGGCGGCGCAGACCATCGACATCGCACGCCGGCAGTCCGCGCACCTCTCCGCCGACTTCGCCGACCCGTTGCTGCTCGAGCGCTCTCCTCGAGGCGACGAGGCGCGACGGCGAGCGGGCGCCGAGATCGCCCGAGTGAAGCGGGAAGAGTTCCACGCGCTCGGCCTCGTCCTCGGCTACCACTACGCAGGCTCGAGGATCACCTGCTCCGAGGAGCGTCGAGTGGCCGAGCAATCCGCCGCCTGCGACGACCTCTCGGTCTACGTCCCGACGGCCGCACCCGGGCACCGCCTGCCCCACGCCTGGCTCGCGCCGGACGTCTCGATCTACGACCGGCTCGGACCTTGGTTCACCCTGGTGCGCACCGGCGACGCGGATCCAGCACCACTCCTCGCCGCGGCGGCCGCCCGGAAGGTGCCGATGTCCCTGCTCGACCTCGGCCCCGGCTTCGGACCGGGATCCGGGTCTGGACATGACCGGGCCGGAACGCCGCGCCTCGATCACGGCGCCCCGCTCGTCGTCGTACGACCCGACCAGCACGTGGCGTGGAGGGGTCTCGGCAGGCCGGACGAGGTCGAGCGCGTCGTCGAGACCATCCGCGGAGCAGGTCCTGGCCCGTCGTGACCTGCCGGGGCGAGGTCGCGCAGCCTGCCCGCTGGTCGAGCTGCGCTCAGCACGGCGCCTCGACTCGGCGCGCCTGTTCCGCCTCTCCTCCTCTTCCTCCTCTTGCTCGCCCTCTTCCTTCTCTTCTCCTTCTCTCCTTCGCTGCGACACGCTCTCCTTCGCTCCGAACGGTGACTGGGCTTCCGATCCTCCCGACATCGACGATGCCAGGCGCCGCACCGCCGGCTGTCGATAGAACCGGTTGTCGGCAGCCAAGGCGGGCGGAGCCCACGAGCCCGCGTTCGACAACGCCATATCGCTCGACGGCACTTCCATCGCCGCGCGAGACGCGAACGCCAACGCCCGGTCCACCTATCATCCTGCTCCAGGTCAGGGAACGGACCCTGCTCCAGGTCAGGGAACGGGCTTGATGGATCCACGAAGCAGACGACCGGAGGAACGGGGGCCCTCAATTGGCGCAATGGACGTGGACACAGCGCAGGAGGCGGGTCGCAGGCGGCAGCCCGCCAGGCAGTGCCACGATGGTCGAGTGCCCAGGCGCGTAGACCGTGCCGGTGAAGGTCAATCGGTGGTCGGGTTCTCCGATCTGGCACCTGCGCGCGCAGGCTCGGCAGAGACGGCCCGGTCCACCCCAGGCGCGTGCCGGGGTGCCGGGACTCCCGCACCGGGTGCGGACCCCGTGATCGTCGCCCGCGGGATCTCGAAGGCCTTCGTCGGCCGCAAAGCAGCCAGCGTCGTGGCGTTGCGCAACGTGGACCTCTGCGTCGATCGG
>JAJYMD010000449.1 GCA_021787255.1 Actinomycetes bacterium
AGAAGCCCAGCTGCTCGGCGACGAAGTCCGGGTCGAGCGGGAGCGACGAGCCGGCGAGCGCGCCGGCGCCGAGCGGCGAGACGTCGAGGCGCTCCACGGTCGCGACGAGCCGGTCGACGTCGCGCGCCAGTGCCCAGCCGTGGGCGAGCAGATGGTGGGCGAGCAGGACCGGCTGTGCGCGCTGGAGGTGCGTGTACCCGGGCAGGTAGCTGTCGCCGGCCTCCCTCGCGCGCCGCAGCAGCACCTCCTGGAGCTCGACGACCTCCGAGGCGGCGTCGAGCAAGGAGCGCCGGGTCCACAGCCGCAGGTCGGTCGCCACCTGGTCGTTGCGGCTCCTGCCGGTGTGGAGCTTCGCGCCCACGTCGCCGGCGAGCTCGGTGCAGCGCCGCTCGACCGCGGTGTGGACGTCTTCGTCGGTCGGGCGGAACACGAACGCGCCGGACGCGAGCTCCGCCCCGACCCGACCCAGCGCGTCGAGCAGCGTCGAGGTCTCCTCCTCGGAGAGGATCCCTGCCTTCGCGAGCCCGAGGACGTGCGCCTTCGAGCCGGCGATGTCGTCGACCGCAAGCTCCTTGTCGAACGCCACGCTCACCGAGAGGGCGGCGACCTCCTCGGCCATGCCCCCGGCGAGCCGGCCCTGCCAGAGCGTCACGGCTCCGCTCGACCCTCGCCCTGTCTCGCGGCCCACGTCGCGACGCCGAGCCCCCACACGCGCACGAACCCTTCGGCGTCCTCGTGGCGGAAGGTGTCCCCCGTGTCGTAGGTCGCGAGGTCCCTGTCGTAGAGCGCGACCGGGCTCCTCCGACCGACCACGCCGCCGGCTCCCGGCGGCGAGAACCGCAGCCTGACCTCCCCGGACACGTGGCGCTGGGACTCGGTCATGAAGGCGTCGAGGGCCTCCTTGAGCGGCGAGAACCACATGCCGTCGTAGACGAGCTCCGCCCATCGCGGCTCGAGGCGCGCCTTCTCGTGCTGCAGGTCCCGCTCCAAGGTGAGGTCTTCGAGGTCTGCGTGCGCCATCAGCAGCGCGAGCGCGCCCGGGCACTCGTAGACCTCGCGGCTCTTGATCCCCACCCGGCGGTTCTCCACCATGTTCAGCCGGCCGAAACCGGTCGAGCCCGCGAGCCGCCCGAGACGCACGACGAGGTCATCGCCGGCCATGCGCTCGCCGTCGAGGGAGACCGGCACGCCCTGCTCGAAGCCGACGACGACCTCGACCGGGGCGTCGGCCGTCACCTTGGTCATGGTGAAGATGTCCTCCGGCGGGTCCGCCCAGGGGTCCTCCAGGACGCCGCACTCGATCGACTTGCCCCAGAGGTTCTCGTCGATCGAGTACACCTTGTCCTTGGTCACGGTGATGGGGATGTCCCACTTCGCTGCGTACTCGACGCTCTGCTCCCTCGTGAGGCCCCAGACCCGGGCAGGGGCGATGACGTCGAGGTCGGGGGCGAGCGCGCGGGTGCCGACCTCGAAGCGCACCTGGTCGTTGCCCTTGCCGGTGCAGCCGTGCGCGACCGCGTCGGCCCCGTGCTCGCGCGCGGCGCGTACGAGGTGGCGCACGATGACCGGGCGCGACAGCGCGGAGACGAGCGGGTACTTGCCCTCGTAGCGCGCGTTCGCGCGCACCGCCGCGAAGCAGAACTCCTCGGCCATCTCACGACGGGCGTCGACCACGATCGCCTCGACCGCCCCCGCGGCGAGCGCACGCCGGCGGATCTCCTCCCAGCTGTCGGCGGTCGCGTCGGCCTCCTGGCCGACGTCGACCACGACCGCGATCACCTCGGCGTCGCGATGCTCGATGAGCCATCGCACCGCCACCGAGGTGTCGAGCCCGCCGCTGTAGGCAAGGACCACGCGCCGCATCATTCCTCCTCGTCTGTCCTCCCCGGCGTCCCGGCCGTCCCGGGCGTCGCGTTCTTGGGCGTCCCGGCCGTCCCGGGTGTCGCGTTCTCGAACCCTGCGTCCAGCCCGGCCAGCGCTGCGAGCCGCGCTGCGACGTCCCGGGCCCGGTGGCTCTCGGCGACCACGACGAGCAGGGTATCGTCGCCCGCGACGGTGCCGATGACGCCCTCGAGGCCGCTCCGGTCGAGCGCCGACGCGACGACGTGCGCGCAGCCCGGCGGCGTGCGGCACACGACCAGGTTCTGAGACGACCCGATCTCCACCGCCCACTCCCCCAGCACCCGCCGGAGGTGGTCAACAGGTGCGACCTGCTGGACCGGGAGGTCGGGAAGCGCGTACGCGGTCTCACCGCCCGGCAGGCGGACCTTCTGGGCACCCAGCTCCTCCAGGTCCCGGGAGACCGTCGTCTGGGTCGCCTCGATCCCCTCTGCGGCCAGCAGCTCCACGAGCAGCTGCTGGCTCCCGATCGCCTGCTGCTCGAGCAGCCGTGCGATGCGGTGCTGGCGCTGGGTCCTGCCGAGCTTCACGGGGCGTCCCCGGTCGTCGCGGCCGGCTCTGAGCCGAGCACCTCCTCCAGCGCGCCCAGGAGCAGTCCGAGCGCCTCGTCGACGACCCCGTCGTCGACGAGCAGCGATGGCGCCAGGCGCAACGCGTCCGGTCGCACCGCGTTCACGAGGAGCCCGCGCTCGAGCGCCGCAGACGCCACCTCGGCTGCGCTCGGTGACCCGAGCTGGGCCGCGAGCAGCAGCCCCTCGCCCCGCACCGCCACCACGCCGGCAAGCGCGGCCAGCCCCTCCTTCAGCCGGGCGCCCGCCCTGCGGGCGCGCGCGGGGACGTCCTCCCGCTCCATCACCTCGAGCGTCGCCCGGACCGCGGCCATCGCGAGCGGCTGGCCCCCGAAGGTCGTCGCGTGGTCGCCCGGCCCGAAGGCCGCCGCGACCTCGGCGCTCGCCCAGCACGCTCCGACCGGCACGCCATTGCCGAGCGCTTTTGCGATCGTGACCACGTCGGGACGCAACGGCTGCGCCTGGAACGCGAACCAGCGCCCGGTCCGCCCGAGGCCCGTCTGGACCTCGTCGCACATGAGCAGCACGCCGCGCTCGGTGCACAGCCGGCGCACGCCGGCGAGGTAGTCCGAGGAGGGCACGACGACGCCGCCTTCGCCCTGGATCGGCTCGACGAGCAGCGCGCCGACCCTCGGCTCCTCGAGCGCCGCCGCGGCGGCGTCGAGGTCGTCGTAGGGCACGTGCACGACGCCTTCGGGCAGCGGCTCGAAGGGGAGGTGCTTGGCGGGCTGGCCCGTCGCCGCGAGCGTGGCGAGCGTCCGGCCGTGGAAGGAGCCCCACGCCGAGACGACGCCGTGCCGACCTGGGCCCGCCCACTTGCGGGCCAGCTTGAGGGCGCACTCGTTCGCCTCGGCGCCCGAGTTGCAGAAGAACACCTGGCCGCCTGCGGGGCGCTCGCCGCCCCCGACCAGCCGGTCGATCGTCGCCGCCACCTCTGGCGCGAGCGCGTTCGCGTAGAGGTTCGACACGTGCAGGAGGGTCGAGGCCTGCTCGCACAGCGCGCGCGCGACGTCGGGGTGCGCGTGCCCGAGGGAGGTCACCGCGAGCCCCGAGACGAAGTCGAGGTAGCGACGCCCTTCTGCGTCGAAGAGCACGCTGCCCTCCCCCCGCACGAAGACGACGGGCGGGGGGGCGTAGGTCCCCATCAGGGTCATCGCCGCAGCCTCCTCACGGCACCAGCCTCCTCACGGCACCAGCCTCCTCACGGCACCACCATGGTGCCGACGCCGCCGTCGGTGAACAGCTCGAGCAACAGCGCGTGCGGGACGCGCCCGTCGAGCACGTGCGCCCGGGCCACTCCCCCACGCACCGCCCGCACGCACGCCTGGGCCTTGGGCACCATCCCGCCCGCCGCGGCGCCCGACTCGACCATCTGGGAGAGCTGGTCGGCCGTCACCTGCCGCACGAGGGAGGCCGGGTCGGCGGGATCCGCGCGGAGCCCCTCCACGTCGGTGAGGAAGACGAGCTTCTCTGCCGCGAGCGACTCGGCGATCGCGCCGGCGACGGTGTCCGCGTTGATGTTGTACGCCTGACCGGTCTCGTCGGCGCCGATGGGCGCGACGACCGGGATCAGCCCCTCGGCGAGCAGGCGGCGCAGGATCGTCGGGTCGACCCCGAGGACGGTCCCGACGAAGCCAAGACCGCCGGTGTGGGCCGCCGCGGTGATCAGGCGGGCGTCCTCCCCCGACAGCCCCACCGCGAGCGGCCCGTGCACGTTGACCGCCGAGACAATGTCGCGGTTCACCTTGCCGACGAGCACCATGCGGGCGACCTCGAGCGTGTCGGCGTCCGTCACTCGCAGCCCGTCCCGGAATTCCGGCTCCTTGCCGAGGCGGCGGAGCAGGTCGCCAATCTGCGGCCCGCCGCCGTGGACGACGACGGGCCTGATCCCCACCGAGTGCAGCAGGACGACGTCCTCTGCGAACGACGCCAGCGGTGTCAGCGCGGATCCGGCGAGCGCGTTGCCCCCGTACTTCACGACGACGATCGCGTCACGGAACCGCCGGATGTAGGGCAGCGCCTCCACGAGCAGCGCGGCGCGTGCCGCCTCTGGCCCGGGGCCGGTCACGACGTGGCCCGGTTCTCGTCGATGTAGCCGTGACCGAGGTCCGTGGTGAGCACCGCACCCTTCCCGGGTCCCATCCCGAGGTCGCAGGCGATCTCCACCGTCCGCCCTGCCATGTGCGCGGCGACGGCCCTCTCGTCGTGGGGCGCAGGGGCGCCCTGCGCGCACACGACGGTCCCGCCGTAGGAGACCGACGTGCGGCCGAGGTCGAACGCGACGCCCGCGGACCCGAGCTCGCTCACGACCCGTCCCCAGTACGGGTCCGCCCCGTTGAGCGAGCACTTGACCAGGAGCGAGCCCGCGACCTTCCGCGCGGCCGCGTGCGCTTCGGCTTCGGAGGCGGCCCCCG
>JAJYMD010000441.1 GCA_021787255.1 Actinomycetes bacterium
CGAGAGGCAGGCGTCGAGGTCGTTCGCACCGAGATCGAAGGTCACGAGACGCACCTCGTGCAAGTGCGCCGCGAGGACGGCCAAGGCGGCCGCCTGCTGGTTCGAGGCACCGAACTCGCCCGAGTACACCTTCTCGCACTCCGGCTGCGCAGGGACGGTCGTGTAGCTCGTCGTGGTCTCACCTGGGCAGCCGAGATCGATGAGCTCGAGGTGCTCGGCGGCCGCGAGGTCGGAGGCGTACCCGTGCGGGTAGCCCTGGTCGGGCCAACCGGTCGCGGGGTCGACCGGGGGCGGGTTCCTGCCGTCGGTGGGCTGGTAGCCAGCGGCAAGCGAGTCACCGAGCGCGAGCATGAGGCCCGGGCCTGCGGACCGGGCCACGGAAGCTCGGCGCGTCGCCGCAGCCGGAGGCGCGCCGACGAGGACCGAGCCGAACGCCAACGCGGCGATGGCCGACAACAGGGCACAGGTCCTGAGCAGCGCTGCGCTCACGCGCCCATTCTCACACTCCGTCGAGGTGCCGATGCGCCAGCACCCCGAAGGCCCGGCACGCTCCTGGCGCGGGCGACTGCGCTCGGGCGCCGCCCGCTGGCCCCTGTCGAGGGGCCGCCCATGCCCGGTCGCTCACCCGCTCTCGTGGCCGTCGGAGGCGGGACGAGTGCTCGACCCGACGCCGACGCGCTCGAGCGCGCTCGAGGCTGGGCGCGCCAAGGCGAGCCAGGAGCTCCCGGAGCGCTCTTTGGCTCGGTAGAGGGCACCGTCGGCGCGCTGGAGCAGGCGGTCCGTGCTCTCCGCACCGTCCCACGCGGCGAGGCCGGCGCTCCACGGGAACATGTGCGTCTGCTCGCGTAGGCGGTGGAGTACCTGAGCGGCCTCCCACATGGACGTCTCGGGCAGCACGATCACGAATTCGTCGCCGCCGAAGCGGGCGAGCACGTCGTGTCCCCTGAGCTCGGAGCGCCAGGTGTCGACCAGGTGCACGAGGGCCTGGTCGCCAGCGAGGTGCCCGTGCCTGTCGTTCAAGGTCTTGAACTCGTCGAGGTCGACCACGGCCACGCTGAGCGATTGTCCGGTGCGTCGCGCGTGCGCAAGCTCGCGGTCCAGAGCGCTGTGCAGCCCGGCCCGGTTGGCAAGCCCGGTCAACGGGTCCAGCTGGGCGAGGTGGAGGAGCTCGGACCGGCTCGTCGAGGTCACCCAGGCGGTCACCGTCACGGCTCCGATCACGAACAGCCACTCGGCGACCGCCGCGCGGTTCCCCGTCAGGCCGAGCACGGTTCCGTACTCGGCTCCGATCAAGACGACCTGGACGACGACTCCTCGAGGGGAGGCGAAGAGCCCTGCGCCGATGGCGAGGACGACGTAGAGCACTGCCGCGCTCATCGAGACGTCGTCGCCCCTCCCCGAGTACACGCCGGCCGAGACCATTGCGACACCAAGGGTGAGCAGCAGCTGGGTGGGCACCGGCGCAAGCTCGCGGCGGGACCACGCCCACAGCCCGATCACCAGGGCGGTCGAGGCGAGCACCACGTCCGCGAGGGTGGCGAAGTGCCGGCCGTGAGGGAGGCCGATGGCCACAAGGCCGAACAGCGCTCCCCCGAGGTACAGGAAACCGAGGGCGCGCCCGCTGAGGGTGAAGAACGGCGTGCCGGTCCGCGCCCGACGCGCCGACGCGGGCCGCCAGGCCTGCGCACCCTCCCTCCCCGATCCCACGGCTCCATTGTCGCCGAAGGGAGGCCCCGCCGCAAACCCGGGGGCCCCGCCACGAGCCGGGGGCCCCGCCACGAGCCGGGGGCCCCGCCACGAGCCCGGCGGCGGTGCGGTGCGCGCCTCGTGCGGCCGAGCCGGCACCTGGACGCCGCCGGCGGATGTTCGTCCCCGCGCCTTTGGGTCCCCTGCGTCCGCTACAGTGGCACCGGAGCGCCGGGAAGCCTGGTCGGCACGACGGCATCGTCATCGTCGTTGCACCGGTCAGGAGGGATCGGCGTGCGCCTCCCGCTTCACGCTCTCTGCTGCAGGACGCCCGTGGCGCGAGGCGCTTGGCCGAGGCCGGACGCGAGACGGCAGTGAGCTCGTTCTCCGCGACCGCGCTCTTCTTCCTGGGCGCGGCGGTCAGCCTTTCGTCGAGCTGGATCGTGGTGTCGCGCGTCGAGCGACTGGGGAGCCGCCTCGGCGCGTCCCAGGCACTTCTCGGCCTCGTCTCTGCGCTCGCGGCGGACGCGCCCGAGATCACCTCCTCGGTGAGCGCGCTCCTCCAGCATCGCGGCGCGGTCGGAGTGGGGGTCGTGATCGGTTCCAACGTGTTCAACCTCGCTGCGCTCCTCGGGCTCGGGTGCGTCGTCGCCGGTTCGACCGCGCTGCACCGGAGGGTCGTCGTGTTCCAGGGGCTGATCGCCACCTGGGTGGCTGCCGTCTGCGTCGGCACGGTCGCGGGCCTCGCAGCGCCGGCGGCGGGCCTCGGGCTCGTGCTCGCGGTCCTCGTTCCCTACGCCACGCTCGCCGCGCTGGACCGGTCCCGCTGGTGGCGCCGACCGAACGCGTCGGCCGTGCGGCGCATCCTGAGGCGTGCGATCGCCGAGGAAGAGCTGGAGCTCGGAGCGACCATCCGCCCGCACCCCGTCGGGCCGCGGGACTTGCTGACGGGAGCCGGAGCGCTCGTCGCCGTCGTCGCGGCGAGCGTGGTCATGGAGCGCGCGGCGACCCAGCTCGGTGACCGGTTCGCGGTGCCAGGGATCGTCGTGGGGGGCGTGGTGCTGGCGGCGGTGACCAGCTTGCCGAACGCGGTGGCTGCGATCTACTGGGCCCGCCGTGCGAGGGGAGTGGCGATGCTGAGCACCGGCCTCAACAGCAATTCGCTGAACGTCGCCGCGGGCTACCTCGTGCCTGTACTGCTCCTCGGAGCTGGCAGGGCCTCCGGCCGAGAGACGCTCGCGGCGTGGTGGTACGCCGGGCTGACCGTGCTCGTGCTCTTGCTCGCCTACCGCCAACGAGGCCTGCGACGGCTGGCAGGGTGGCTCATCATCGCCGCCTACGTCGGGTTCGTCGCGGCGCTGCTCGCGTGTGCGGGCTGATCTCGCCGCGAGCCCCGGTGCCGCACGCGGCCGGCGGGTCGGGCGTGGTGCAATGAGGGCGTGCGACCGGCAGACGCCCGAGGAACCAGCCGGGCTGCTCCCACGGACCAGAACGCGCCAGCGTGGGCCGAACGGCTCCGGCGTGCGGCCCGTGTGGACCTGCGCCCGGGGGAGCCACCGTCCAACGCGCGATGGGTGCTCGCCACGGTGGCAGCGGTCGCGCTCTCCCTCGCGCTCGACGTGCTCGTCGCGCACGTGGCCACGGCGGAGTACCCGGGCCTGCGCCACTTCTCGCACTTCCGGGCCGCGGACTACGGCACCCTCACGGTGGCAGGCGTGCTGCTTGCCGCTGGGGGATGGGCCGTGCTCGTCCGCGTCAGCTCCTCTGCTCGTTGGCTCTTCTTCAGGCTCGCGGTGCTGCTCACCGCGAGCCTGTGGATCCCCGACGGCGTGCTCTTCGCGCTGAGCGAGCCGACGAAGGGCGTCGTCGCGCTCATGGTGATGCACCTGGGGATCGCGGTCGTGACGTACAACCTGCTCGTTCGCGTCGCGCGGACCCGACGTCCGTGCGCGCCCGGCGCGGTCGCCGGCGCCGCGCCGTCTCCGGCCCGCCTTCCCGAGCGGCTCGTGCGGCGCGTCTGGAGCGCGATGGCGATCGTGGTGGCGCTCGAGCTCGCGCTCGGCATCGCCGTCATCGTCTCGGTGCCGTACCGGCGGCCGCTCGCGCTGCTCCCGGCGCGTGGCACGTGGATCTACGCCACGCACGAGGCGGTGGGCATCGCGCTGGGCGTCGGGGCGCTCTCGGTCCTCGTGCTGTCGGCCGTGGCGGACCGGATCGGCCGGATCGGGGCGGTGATGGGAGCGCTCGGCGTGCTGCTCGGGGTCGCCGGCGGGGGGCTCGCGACCTTTCAGCAAACGCGGCTCGTCGGTATGGGCCTGATGCTCGTGGGCGTCGTCGTCGCCGGGGTGGGGTACATGGCACCCTCGCTCGAGGCGATGGCGAAAGCAGAGGCGGCAAGGGCCGAGGCGGCGCGTGCCCAGGCCGCCGCAGGTGGCCGGTCCGCCGGGATCGGCGCGGCCAAGGCCGACCGCGGCGCGGTCTTCGACGACGGAGTCTCCTCGAACGGTCACGGCGCGGCGCCTCGGGCTCGATGACGCCGCGCGCTTCGTGCGCGGGCGCCTGAGCGGTCCGACCGACGATCGACGATCGACACCCGGCGTCCGGCTCCGAGCCCGAAGATGCTTGCCTACGAGCGTCCTGGCTGGCAGAGTGTGCTCGCGGCGGTACGGATCGCGCGCATCCTCCGCGAGGATGGCGCGCTGACCGGGGGTAGGCCAATGGCAGCCGTGGAGCCGGTGCAGGAGCAGCCTGCGAGCTCGGCGGAGGGGGCCTCGCGAGCTACGAGGTGACCGACCTCAAGCTCAGGAAGTCCGATGGGCCTGACGCAGCTCACGGCCCTCTCCCTCGGGGCGATCATCGGCTCGGGATGGCTGTTCGCGGTGCTCGCCGCGGACTCCACCGCAGGTCCGGCCTCGCTGTTCTCCTGGCTGATCGGCGGCGTGTGCGTGCTTTATCGCGTTCACCTACATGGAGATCTCCGCGATGCTCCCGCGCACCGGAGCGCTGTCGAGGTACCCGCAGCTCACCCACGGCGGCTGTGCAGGCATGCTGCTCGCGTGGGCGTACCTGCTCTCCGCCGCGATCGTGCCGACGATCGAGGCCGAGGCGTCGGTCACGTACATCTCTTCCAAGTTCCCCACA
>JAJYMD010000140.1 GCA_021787255.1 Actinomycetes bacterium
GGCCCGGGCTCGGACCGCGCCCCGGCGACGAGCGGCGGGGGTGCGGAGACCGGGTCAGTCGAGCGCCGCCGCCTCCCTGGGACCATGGCGAGCACGCCTCCCAGCCCGATGAGCATGCCTCCGGCCCACATCCAGGCCATGAGCGGCTCCACGATCACCCCGAGGGCGATCGCTGTCCTCGGCAGTGTGTCCACGACGTTGCCGCCGGTCGACTTGCCTGTCCGCCCTGTCGCGTTCCACGTGAGGTACACGTCGCCCAGGAACCCCGAGTCGATCGCGGGCGTCCCCACCGCCTCGGAGCTCGGCCCGCCGTACTGGCTCACCGCCGGCATGAACGGCCCGCCGCCGTCCACGCGCACCAGCGCCTCGGTGGCCAACCGCTGGGGCGTGTCGACGGTGCGCAGCCCTTCGAACCGGAAGGTGTGGCCTGCGAAGCGCACGAGCTTCCCCGGGCGCAGCACGAGCTCGGCCTGGGAGCGGAACGAGGTCGCCGCGACCAGCCCGACCGCGAGCACCACGACACCGAGGTGCACGACCATCCCCCCATTGGTGCGGCCGACGAGGCCGCGCCAGAAGCCCGCGCCCCGCCGCGTGCTCGCGCGCACGGCGAGGACGAGCGAGCGCAGCGCGGAGGCGGCCGCGAAGGCGGCGAGTCCGAAGCCGAGGAGCGGCTCGATCCCTCTGACCCCGCCTGCGACGCACGCGACGACCGTGAGCACCCCGGCCCACATCGGCAGCGCGAGGCGCTTCCAGAGGACCCCGGCGTCCACCTTGCGCCAGGAGAGCGCGGGCGCTACCGCCATCAAGAGCAGCAGCGTGAGGCCGACGGGCACGGCCACCGTGTCGAAGTACGGCGCGCCGACGGTCACTGCCTGGTGCTCGATCGCCTGGTAGAGGATGGGGAACAGCGTGCCGAGCAGCACCACGAAGGCAAAGCCGATGAGGACCAGGTTGTTCAGCAAGAACGCGCCCTCCCGCCCCAAGGGGGCGTCGACGCCGACGGGCGAGCGCAGGCGGTCGCCGCGCCAGGCGATCAGACCGAAGCCGGTCACGGCCACGAGCAGGAAGAAGGCGATCAGCACCGGGCCGAGGTCCGACTCGCTGAACGCGTGGACCGAGACGACCACGCCCGAGCGGGTGAGGAACGTGCCGAGGATGGTGAGCGAGAAGGTCGCCACCGAGAGGGACAGGTTCCAGATGCGCAGCAGTCCTCTGCGCTCCTGGACGAGCACCGAGTGCAGATAGGCGGTGCCGCAGAGCCACGGCATGAGCGCCGCGTTCTCGACAGGGTCCCAACCCCAGAAGCCACCCCACCCGAGCACCTGGTACGACCACCATGCCCCGAGCACGATGCCGACGGTGAGCGCGGTCCACGCCACCAGCGTCCAGCGCCGGACCTCGGCCTGCCACAGCTCCCCGACCCGTCCGGTGGCGAGCATCCCCACGGCGAACGCGAAGGGCACCGTGAAGCCGACGAAGCCGACGTAGAGCAGCGGCGGGTGCACCGCGACGAGCGGGTTGTCCTGCAGCAGCGCGTTCGGCCCCAGACCCTTCAGCGCCGCGGCGCTCGTGCGGAACGGGTCGGCGGGGCCGACCATCAGCCCGAAGAAGAACGCGGACACCCCGTACATGACGAGCGTCGCCCAGCGCACCACGTCGTCGCCGGCGCGCCTGCGGTAGCGCCAGACCACGAGGGCAGAGAACACGGCCAGGACGAGGCCCCACAGGAGCAGGGATCCTGTGAGGGCGGACCACAGGCCGGTGATCGAGTAGATGAGCGGCGTCGCCGTCGAGTTGTTGTCGGCCACGTAGAGGAGGTGGAAGTCGTGCGTGACCAGCGCGACCTCCATCGCGCCGGTCGCGAGCACAGCCCCGAGCAGCAGGACCGGTGCGAGCAGCCTGCCGTCCAGCAGGCCGCTCGGTCCCCCAGGGGCTCCGGGACCTGAGCCGGGTCCCCCAGGGGCTCCGGGTCCGGGTCCGGCCGCGAGGGCCGCCACGGGCGATCGCCCCGATCGTGAAAGACGGCTGCGCACGAGCCCTGCGGCGCACACGGCGAAGCCCGCGAGCGCGCCTACGAACGCGAGCCAGACGCCTGCGGTGCCGAAGACCGCAGGAGCCATCAGCGGACGATCTTGCCGTTCGGGCCCCGGACCCGTGTGGGGTGCGCGGCGATGTATGTCGGCGAGTGCTTCACCATGATCTGGTCGGACAAGAAGAGGTCCGAGCGCGCGGATGCGAAGTGGCCGACCACGACGACGGGGATGTTCGGCTGGAAGAGCCCGGGCGGCGAGCCGGTGTCGTGCACGACGACGTGGTGACCGTCGCCCGACACCTCGAAGTCCGCGCCGGAGGCGCTGCGGGTCACGCTCCCGGGGACGACGACGCCCTCCAGGCGGATGACCGACGTCCCGAGGTGCGCCTTGTGCTCGAGCGCCTGTCCCACGGTGTCGAAGTAGTCGAGGGAGCTCCCGAGGCCTTCGACGAGCAGGTAGGCCACGGCCCCGGCGAGGAGCGCGAAGACCACGACGAGCCGGCCACGGTGGTGCGACCTCCGGCGGGGTGCCGGCGCGCTGGGCGCGTCGCGCGGGGCGGTCGCGACGCTCACCGGCGCACGCCGCGCGCCGAGGCGCCGGAGGCGTCGTCCGCCCGCACGCTGCCGTGCTCGGCAGCGAGCCCCGGCGCAGCCGTCCTGCGTGCGGCCGCGCGCTCGAGCCGGCGGTGGCGCAGGAGGAGAACGACCGCGTAGAGCGCCAGCGCGCCCAGCGCGATCACGTACCCCGCGTCCACGTACCTCACCGCCGTCCTCCGAGCGGCTCGGTGGCGTGGCCTGGGAGCGGCTCTGCGACCGGCGAGGCGTGCTCTGGGACCGGCGCGGCGTGCTCTGCGACCAGCGAGGCGTGCTCTGGGACCGGCGAGGCGTGCTCTGCGAGATCCTCTGCGCGACGCCCGACCCCAACGAGTGTGGCGGGAAGGCCGGGTGCCCCCCGGCCGGGCGCCCCGCGGCTGGGCGCCCCGGGGTCGAGGGTCACCGCCGAGCCCTCCGCCCAGCGCTCGGAAAGCGAGACCTCCAACTCCTCGTCGCCGATCCGGTCCGCGAGGACCTCGACGCGGTAGCGAACCAGCACCATCCAGACGAACACGAGCGTCATGGCCACGAAGCCGAGGAGCATGGTCCAGGCCATCGACCCGTGCACCTTCAGATCCAGGCCAGGGTTGAGCACCGTCCCCTGCTGGTGCAGCGTCTGCCACCAGTCGACCGAGAACATGACGATCGGCACGTCGACGAAGGCGACGAGGGCCGCGACCGCGCATCGTCGAGCCCGGACCTCGGGGTCCGCGGGCACGCGGCGCAGCGCCAGGTACCCGAGGAACAGCACGAGCAAGAGCGCGGTCGAGGTGAGCCGCGCTGTCCAGGTCCACCACACCCCCCAGGTCGGCCGGCCCCAAAGGGAGCCGGTGACAAGCGTGAGCGCGGTGAAGACCACCCCCACCTCGACCGCGGACGCCCCCAGGCGGTCCCAGAACAGCGTGCGGGTCCGCCGCCACAGGTACAGCAGGCTCGAGAGCGCCGCGAGCCCGAAGGCGCAGTAGAGCGCAACCCATGCGACGGGAGGGTGCAGGTACAACAGACGCACCAGTGTGCCCATGACCTTGGCAGGCGGGGTCACCCAGAAGGCGAGCCAGACGGTGAAGGCGGTCGAGACCAGCGCGGCGAGCCCCACCATGCGGGTGGCCAGGCGCATGCGGGCGCTCATGCCGTCTCCTGGAGCGGCCCGTAGAGCGCGACGCCGACCGCGAGGTACACGGCCGCGAAGGGTCCGAGGATCTTGAGCCACGACGCGCCGGAGGCCACCGCTCCGCTCAGCGCGGCGGACCAGGCGCGGGAGCCCGCGATCAGCACGGGAGCGACGATCGGCAGGACGAGCAGCGGCAGCAGCGTCTCGCGCACCCGCAACCCCGCCGACAGCGCGCCGTAGAGGACGCCGGCGGCCGACAACCCGACGGTGGCGAGAAGTGATGCCACGAGCGCGAGCCACCAGGTCGCGACGTGGACGTCGAAGAGGACGACGATGCCGGCACCGAGCACCACCTGGACCGCGACGAGCTGGAGCGCCACGGCGGCCACCTTGCCGAGGAAGACCCCGGCGGGATCGATCCCCGAGAGCCGAAGGCCGTCTCGCGTCCCCTCCCCCGACTCGATGGCCATGCTGCGCTGGGTCGCGAGCACGGTGGTGAACAGCACGGCGAGCCAGTACAGCCCGGGCGCGGCCACGCGCAACGCGCTCGGCCCCGGCCCGAGCGCGAACCCGAAGAGCACGAGCACGAGCACCGCGAACGGCAGCACCTGCCAGAGCGCCACACGCGAGCGCAGCTCGATCCGGACGTCCTTGCCTGCCACGAGCAGCGCGTCACGCCACATCGGCGGTCTCCTCGGCCAGCGCGACGAGCACGGGCTCCGCGGGCGGCCGGTGCCGCCCCCCGGCGCGCACCTGGGCGATCCGCCCCCCGGACATCAGCGCGACCCGGTCAGCGAGCGGCTCCGCGAGGTCCGGCTCGTGGGAGGTCAGCACCACCGCCGCGCCGGCGCAGGCCGCCTCTTCGAGGAGCGAGCCGACGATCCCACGGGCGTCCGCGTCGAGCCCCGCGTGCGGCTCGTCGAGCAGCCACAGCTCGGGCGCGCGTGCGACGAGCACGGCGAGCGCGGTCCTGCGCCGCTGCCCCGCAGACATCCGCATGACCGGGGTCCTGGGGAGCCGCCCGGTGAGGCCGAGCCTCTCCAGCGCTGTGCCCACCCGGGTCGTGGCGCCCCCCGCGGCGAGAT
>JAJYMD010000452.1 GCA_021787255.1 Actinomycetes bacterium
TCGTGATCGACACGAGCCGCGAGCCCGAGGTCGGGGCGACGTGGATCTCGGAGGTCTTCGGACCCGGCGGGGCGAGCGGCGAGGGGCTTTGAGCCACAGCTGACGACATCGCGTGCGACGGGCGCTCGACGCCTGAACGAGAGAAGAGGTTCTTCATGGCAAACGGGTTCTTCTCCCGCCTCCGTGGGGTGGCGAAGGCGCACGCGGACCGCCGTCTCGAGGCGCTCGAGACCCCCGACGTGCTGATCCGCAACGCGCTGCGCAAGACCGAGGAGGATCTCGGGCGCCTGCAGGCCGGCGTCGTCGAGTCCCGCCAGCGTGAGATCGCCTCTCGCTGGCAGATCTCCGAGGCGAGGAAGAAAGGGGCGGTCCTGCGTGAGCGCTCCTCGGCGCTCATGGCGGCGGGCAACGAGGAAGGGGCGCTGTTCGCGATGCAGCGCGCGCTGTTGCACGAGTACAACGCCGAGATGCTCGAGCGCCAGGGCGAAGAGCTCCACCGCATGAACGAGGCGCTCACGACCCAGATCGCCCGCCTCTCCCAGCAGCGCGCGGTCCTCGCGATGCAGGCCCAGATCGAACAAGCGCGCTACTCGACCGCACGCGCCGGGCTGGCGAGCGCCGAGGCGATGTACGGCAAGCCCGGCGAGATCGGCTCCTCGCCGCGCGAGGCGCTCGAAGAGGCGCAGCGCAAGTCCCAGGAGATCGCCGCGCGGGGGCTCGCGATCTTGGAGACCGGGCAGCGCACCACCGACACCGCGCTCATCGACGCAGAGCCGGACTTCAGCGAAGAGGCGCGCCTCGCGCTCGGTCTCGGGTCGTCCGGGCGCTACCTGCCCGGCGCCGCGGGCCTCGTCGACGCCTCCCCGCCCGCGCCGAGCCCGCTCGGGGCAGCTGACGGCGGATCACAGACGGGGGGCGGCGAGCCCAGTCTCCCTCGTGGCTCCCTCGACGATGCCGTCGACGCCGTCGACGCCGACGTGCGTGCCGGACGTCCCGCCAGCGGCGGGCACGACACCGCCTAGACGGCTCGCGGCGCCAGGGCCGAAGCGCCGTTGCGAGCGTCGTGAGCGCGCGTCGCCCACCCACGCTCGTGAGCAAACGGCCCATTGGAGAAGAGAAAGGGGATGGGGCGTGGGAACAGCCAGGGCGAATTCCGCGTCGAGGAGCGAGACGGGCCGTGCGGTCCGCACGCGGCGTACCAGACGGGACCTGAGGGCCGGGCTGCCGTACCACGAGACGCCGACGCTGCGACGCGGGGAGATCGGCGTCGCCGCCTACGGCAAGTGCTGCTACGTCGGGGGCGACCGGACCGACCCAGCGGCGTTGCACGAGTGGGCCGAACGCGTGGCCCTGTGGTCCGAGGAGGTCATGGGCAACGCGGCGAAGCTGCTCGTACTCGGCGAGCCCGCGCAGTTCGCCAGCGCCGCGTGCCGCAGCGCGCTCGGGGTCGGCTCGCCCGAGCGCCCCGTACGCGCCTACGTGCCGTGCCTGGCCCTCGCCGCCGTGCCCGACGCCGCGCTCGGGACGAGCGGGCAGCGCGCGTGGCGGCTCCTGCTCGCCGGCCTCGTCGACCTCGACCGGACGACCTGGGCGCTGCGCGACGGGGGCGGTGCCGACGTGCGCACCTGGCTTGCGACAACGATCAGCGCGTTGATCGCGAACGGGGCGATCGAGGTGCGCTACATCTCGGACGACAGGACGTTTGCGGCGCTCTGGCACGGCGACATGGCGATGCCCGTCCACGAGGAACCGCCGATCTGGATGCCTGCGGAGGAGTAGGCGAACCGTCGGCGGATCATCGAAGGAGCGGCGGCCGGCGCGACACCTTGCGCATGATCCCCCTGTGGAGGTCTTCGGCGGTCATCACGCACAGCGTGGTCCCCGGCGCACAGCGCCCGATCGTCGTCACGATCACCTGCCAGGTCGCGTCGTCCGCGCGGCCTCGGACCACGAGCAGCGTGCGCGCGCCGCACGAGGCGAGGGCGGCGGCCCGCTCGGGCACGCTCTCGAGGCGCTCTGCGACCGCGACGAGGGGGTTGGTGAGCGAGTGGGACGGGTGTCCCCACGCAACGAACGGTGGAGGGGGCGGCGCGGGGTACATCGCGCGCAGGACCCACGGCCGGCGCTCGACGACCCACCCGCGGCGCTCCAGGGCACGAGCGATCCGGGACACGCGTGGCACCAGGAGAGACTGGTGAGGCCGATCGCAGCGTCCGACCAGTCTGTCCGTATGGCCAGCATCATTGCGCCACCGCACGCGTCGAGCGAGTCTCGGCTGCGTCACGCGCTCGGCATCATGGCCGAGCGCGAACGGTCGGAGGGACTTGCGACGAGGACCGTCGCATGCCCGCTGCACCAGGACCGGCGCGCGAGCCTGCTCGTCGGGGCGCGCGTCGGCAGGTTCCAGTGCCAGGCCGGGTGCTGTGAGGGGCGCTGGCTGAGCCCGTTCCAGCTCGCTCGAGCGGTCCTCGGGGGGGCGTCCGAGGCCCGCAGGGCCCTCGCAGAGGCGGGTCTCGACCCGAATGTGCCTCCCGGCAGCGGACGTCGCCCGGAGATGCGGGTGGCGTCGAGCGTGCGCACAGAGAGCGTCCACGCCGGGCGTGCGGCGCTCGGCCGGGTGCTCGGCTTCTTGGGCCGACGCTTCGCGCTGCGGCGCGACGCACTCGGCGAGCGCGCGTGGCCGGCGGGGGTCCGTTCGTGGGCCGAGCGCCGGGGGCTCGCGCTCGAGGTGGTCGGCCCATGGGTCCTTCCCATGGGCGACGAGGAGCGCCGGGCGCTCGGCGCACGTTTCGGGTCCGGGCTGCTCGAGGCGGCCGGCATCCGGGGGAGGGACGGGCGATGGCTCGTCCCGCGTGGCTGGGGCGCGCTGCTCGTCTTTCGTGACACGAACGGCGAGGGGATCTGGTTCCAGGCCGCTGCGACGACCGAACGGGCCCGCACGCTCGGCCCCAAGTACCGCAACCCCCTCGGGGTCGGCTCCGCGCCCTTCGGCCTCGACCTGCTCGCAAGAGCGAGGCCGGGTGCCACGGTCGTGGTCACCGAGGGGCCGCTCGACGCGCTCTCGGCGCTGTGCCTGGGGCGCGTACCGGATCGCCACGGCCGGCTCGAACGGCCCGAGACCGGGCTCTGCGTCGTCGGGATCCCCGGCGTCGCGGCGTGGAACCGCTCGCTCGGCGAGCGCATCGCTTCCATCAGGCCAGGACGCGTCGTGGTCGCGATGGACGCCGACACTGCCGGTGCGGGCGCCGCGAGGCGCATCCGCACCGACCTGGCCGAGCTCGAGGTCGCAGCGAGTGACTGGCGGCTCGACGCGGGCAGCGACGTGAACGACCTGCTCGTGACCACGCGCGCGGCTGCGGACCTGGCATAGCCCAGGACCGCAGCCGCGGCGTCCTCTCTGCCGCCTGTGGCGCCCTGTCCAGGCTCGGGGCATGGAGACGCACTTTCTCCGCGGTCCGGACGCCCCTTCGGCGCGCCGGCTGTTCGACGCGATCGGGTCGAAGAGGTTGCTCGGCTTCGACGTCGAGACCCACTTCGACCCCGGGCGCTCCGACGCCCACGGCGAGGTGGTCACCTGGCAGGTCGCCGACGAGGCGACCGCGTGGGTCGTCGACGCGAGGGGCTGGCCGCTCGCCGACCCGCTCGTCGCGCGCTGGCTCGAAGACGCCGATGCGCCCAAGGCGGTGCACTACGGGGCGTTCGAGCTCGCTGTGTGCGCCCGCATGGGCGTCACGCTGCGGCGCGTCGTCGACACGTTCGTGCTCGCGCGCCTCTTGACTGCAGGCCTCGAGCACCACGACCTCGACGCGATCGGCGTGCCCAACCACAAGCTCGCGACCTTGGCGAGGGTGGTGATCGGCGTCGACCTCGACAAGTCGCTCCAGACGTCGTTCCGCTCGGGCGAGGTCCCGAGCGAGGCGCAGGTGCGCTACGCGGGGCTCGACGCCTGGGCGACGCGCGAGCTCGCCGTCGCACTGCGCGACGAGGCGGGACGCGCCGGGCTGCTCGACGCGATGCGCCTCGAGCTGCGCTTCGGGGAGGTGGTCGCCCGGATGCAGCACACCGGGGTCCCCGTCGACCCGGACGCCTGGTGGGCAGTGTGCTCACGAGCGTTCGACGACGCGGCACGCCACGAGCGCGCCGCGGCGCTCGCGCTCAACGCGCCCCTCGACGTCTTCGGCGAGCCCTCTGGGTTCAACCCGAACGCCAACGCGCAGGTCCAAGAGCTCTTGCGCGCCCAGGGCATCGAGCTGGCGGACCTCTCGGAGGCCGCGCTCGCGCAGTGCCCACACTCCGCAGCGGCGCACCTGCTCGCCTACCGGCGGGCCAAGCGCGTCGCCGACTGGGCGGCCGCGCCGTCGGGCAGGGGACGGATCTTCTCGTCCTTCACCTCGATCGGCACTGGGACGGGCAGGATGACCTGCCACGAGCCGAACGTGCTCGCGATCCCCTCCGAGCTCCTCACGGCCGTGCGCGCGGCGCCGGGCAACGTGCTCGTGCGCGCGGACTACGGCAAACAGGAGCTCTACGTGCTCGCCTCACAGAGCGAGGACGAGGGGCTCGCCGCGGCGCTGCGCTCCGGAGATCCCTACGCGAACGTCGCCGAGCGCATCGGCGTCGCTCGCAGCCTCGCGAAGGTCGCCGTCCTCGCCACCGCGTACGGCGCGGGGCGCAGGGCGATCGCGGCCCAGGTGGGCTGCAGCGCGTCGGACGCCGCAGCGCTCATCGCGTCGCTCCGGCGCGCCTACCCCAAGGCCATGGAGTACTGCAGGAGGGCGGTGCGCCTCACT
>JAJYMD010000196.1 GCA_021787255.1 Actinomycetes bacterium
CTCGAGGATCGGCGTGCTCGTCATGAGCTGGGCCATCATGATGCCCGTCGACGCTTCGTGGGCGCACGTCTTGTCGATCGGCGCTCTCCCGGGCATCCCGAGCGCCACCACGATCGCGCAGCCGTCGCGCTCGATCAGTCGCTTCGCCGCCACGGCGAGGTCCTTGAAGCCGGGCACCGTCCTGCGCACGACCTCGAAACGCTCTCCGTACCCGGGGCACTGCTGCAGCTCGTCGACCGCCTCTGCGCCCATGTCGTAGCGGGCGAACATCGTGTCGACGACTCCGATCCTGTCCATGGCCCCGATTCTCGCGCTGGCCACACACGCACCGGCCCGCCACGTGCGCGTGCCGCCGCGCTGTGGCACGCGGGCGGTCGCGTCGGCCAAAATGGACGAGAATGCTTGCAGAATTGAAGCATCGCTTCGCCACCGAGCTCGAGCGCCAAGAAGCCGAGCCCCCCTCCTTCCGGCGCTACGGCATCGCCGGTCTGCTCGCGGGCTCAGCAGTCGTCGCCGGGGCGATGGCGGGGGGCCCGAGCTTCGTCTCGCACATGCCGGGCGCGTGGTTCTTCGGGACGCCCGGCGGACCGCTCGGGTCGGTCGGGTCCGGTTCGGCGCGGGCGTCCGCGCTCAGCATGCTCGGCGTCTACGGCGGGCTCGCGGCGCTGAGCGCGGTGTGGTGGCGCATGCTGCGAGCCCTTTGGCGCCGCCCGGGTGTCCCGGTCCGCTCCGTCCTCCGGGTGCTGGCCGTGTGGGCCGTCCCCTTCGTGCTCGCGCCACCGCTCTTCAGCCGGGACGTCTACAGCTACGCCGGCCAGGGCGCGATGGTCTCGTTCCACATCAATCCGTACGTCTACGGGCCAGGCGTGCTCGGCGTGACCCGGTTCAACCTGCTCGCCGGTCCCTTCTGGGCGAACACGCCGTCGCCGTACGGGCCGACGTTCCTCTCGCTCGACGGGCTCGCCGCGCAGCTTTCGGGCCACCAGGTGCTCGCCGACCTCCTCTTGCTCCGCCTCTTGGAGGTGGTCGGCGTCGCGCTCGTCGCGCTGGCGCTGCCGACCCTCGCGAGGAGCGTAGGTCGGGACCCCGCGGCCGCGGTCGTCCTCGGGGCGGGCAGCCCGATCGTGCTGTCGACCCTCGTCGGCGGCGCGCACAACGACGGGCTCATGGTCGGGCTCCTCGTCGCAGGCCTCGCGGCGTGGAAACGGTACGGTCCGGTCCCCGGGATCGTGCTGTGCGCGGTCGCCGCAGGCGTCAAGGCGCCCGCCGCATTGGGGATCGTGCTCATCGGCTGGAATTGGGGGGGGTCTTGCGCACGGATCCCCGAACGGCTCGGCCGGACGGTCGGTGCGCTCGGCATCGGCGCCGCCACGCTCGCCGCCCTCTCGGCGATCTCCGGCGTCGGGTGGGGCTGGGTCCTCACCTTGACCGCCGAGGACAGGGTCTCGACGGGAGTGACCCCCGTGGACGCTCTCGCCCACGTGCTCACGGGGCTGCTGCACCTCGTCGGGGTCCCGGCCCACCTGTCCTCGGTGCGCGCCGTCACGTCGGTCTTGGGGATGCTGGTCGCGGTCGCCGTCGGGACCTGGCTGCTCTGGGAGTCGCCGCGCCTCGGCCCGCTGCGCGCGCTCGGCCTCACCCTCCTCGTCCTCGCGCTCTTGGGCCCGGTCCTGTGGGCCTGGTACCTCACGTGGGGGCTCGTCCTCCTCGCCGCCGTCGCGACCGGGTGGACCCGCCGCGTCGTCGTGTGGCTCGCGGTCGGCGAGTCGCTCATCGGGGCGTCCTCGGTCCTGCACATGCTGCGAGCGTTCGCGAGCCACGGCGCGCTGTCCGACGCGATGGTGGTCATCGGGATCGCTGCGGTGACCTTCGCCGTCGTGTCCGCGCCGTTCCAGGTGCACAGGACGCGCTGGGCCGCGCTGAGCTTGCGGCGATCGGTCACCCGGCCCGCGACGGTGCCGGCCTCCCCGGCGAGCCCGACGCTGGACGGCTGAAGCGACGTCGCTCAGTCGCTCTTGCCGAACGCGTACACGGCGATCCCGAGGAACACGGCGCCCATGAGCGCGCCGAGCCCGAGCTCGACGCCGATCGGCACCGCCCAGCCGTTCCAGGTGATCCCGCCGGCGAACAACGCGCGCAGAGCGGGGCTCGTGCGGACGTGGTCGAAGACCGCCTTGCGCATCGGGTCGACGACGTAGGCGAGCGGGTCGAACTTCGTGAGCGCGGCGAGCCAGGTCGGCAGGGCGCGCAACGGGAACAACGCGCCCGACAGGAAGAACAGCGGCAGCACGACGAATTGCATGACCACCTGGAACGACTCGACCTGCGCCATACGCGAAGCGAGCGCGGTGCCGAGGGCGGTGATCATCACCGCGGCCAGCACCATCTCCCCCACGAGCGTGAAGACGAGCGAAGGCGCGTACGGCACGTGGACCGCCCCCGCGAGCGCGAGCATGATGAGGGCCTGGAGCGTCGCGACGGTCGCACCGCCGGCGCACTTGCCGACCACGAGCGCTCCGCGCCGCACCGGCGCGACCAGCATCTCTCGGAGGAAGCCGAACTCGCGGTCCCACACGATCGACACGGAGGAGAAGATGGCGGTGAACAGGACCGTCATCGCGACCACGCCGGGGAACATGAAGGTGCGGAAGTCCGCGCCGCCGGCGCCGAGGCCCCTCCCCATGAGGGACGAGAGCCCGGTGCCGAGGACGAACAGGAAGAGGATCGGCTGGACGAGCGACGTCACGATGCGCAGACGGTTCCGGCTGAACCGGATCAGCTCTCGGCGCCAGACCATCGCCACGGCGCGCACGTCGTCCTGCCAGCGCCCTCCGGCGACCCGCACCGCTGCCAGCTCGGCCCGGTGCCGCCCGTTCTCGGGACCAGGCGCAGAAGAGCGACCCGGCATCGCCGGGATCGGCAGGTCCGGCGCGCCGGGGACGCCCCTCGACGGCGCGCCCGTCACCGGTGCCTCGCTCATCTGCCCCTCCTGCGCAGCCACGGGTTCGCCGCCATCCGCTCGGTGGCCGACGCTTCGGCGTCGCGGATCGTCCGTCCGGTGTAATTCATGAAGACGTCGTCGAGCGTCGGCCGCGCGACGCTCACCGACTCGATCGGCACGCCGAGCTCGGCGAAGAGCCGGGGGACGAACGTCTCGCCCTGTGCGACGTAGAACGCGATCGACCCCTCGCTCATGGTGGCCTCGAGGGAGAACCGGTCCGCCAGGGCGGCGATCGCCGCGGGGTCGTCCGTGGTCGAGATCCGGACCCGGTCCTGGCCGACCCCGGCCTTCAGCTGCTCGGGGGTGCCCTCGACGACGATGCGGCCCCCGTCGATGATCGCGATGCGATCGCAGTGCTCGGCTTCGTCCATGTAGTGCGTGGTGAGGAAGATCGTGATCGCCTCCCGCCGGCGCAGCTCCTCGATGTAGCCCCAGATGTGGGAGCGGGTCTGGGGGTCCAGGCCGACGGTCGGCTCGTCCAAGAACAGGACGCGCGGCGAGTGGAGGAGGCCCCGAGCGATCTCGAGCCTCCGCTTCATCCCGCCCGAGAAGGTGCGCACGAGGCTGTCCCGCCGGTCGGCGAGCCCCACCATCTGGAGGACGTCGTCGATCCGTGGTCCGGTCTGGCTCCGCGGAACGCCGTAGAGCTCGGCGTGGAAACGCAGGTTCTCCTGGGCGCTGAGGTAGTCGTCCAGGGTCGTCGCCTGGAAGACGAGACCGATCCGCTTGCGCACCTCTGCTCGCTCGGTGACGACGTCGTAGCCTGCGACCCGCGCGACGCCGGAGGTCGGGCGCAACAGCGTGCAGAGCATCGAGATCGTCGTGGACTTGCCCGCGCCGTTCGGGCCGAGGAACCCGAAGGTCTCTCCCTGGGCCACCTCGAAGCTGACCCCGCGAACGGCTTCGATCTCGCCGAAGCGCCGGGCGAGGTCCCGGGCCTCGACGGCCGGGATGCTCCCGGTCGCGCCTCGGGCGCCTCCATCCGCGGCGCCGGTCGTGGTCGCCGTGCCCGCCGACGCGGGCTCGCGGGTGCGCAGGGCCACGGCCCGAGCGTACCGAGCGTCCAGGCGTCCCACCGTGCAGCCCCTCCCCACCCCGAGGCGCGCGAGCTCAGCGGCTCGCGCCGGGCCCTAACCTCGGCTCGAGCCCAGGAAGCGCACGCGCCAGGAGGCGCGCAGCCCGGCACGAGGAGGGGTCGCGATGCCCGAAGCCGTCATCGTCGCAACCGGCCGCACGCCCATCGGCAGGGCGAACAAGGGCTCGCTCGCCGACTGCAGGCCCGACGACCTCGCCGCGCACGTGGTGAAGGCGGTGCTGGACAAGGTGCCGCAGGTCGAGCCGCACATGATCGAGGACCTGATCGTCGGCTGCGGAGAGCCGGCAGGAGAGTCCGGCTACAACATCGCCCGGGTCGTCGCGATCATGCTGGGGCTCGACGGCGTGCCGGGAGTCACCGTGAACCGGTACTGCTCGTCGTCGCTCCAGGCCATCCGCATGGCCGTCCATGCGATCATGGCCGGGGAGGGCGACGTCTTCGTCGCAGCGGGCGTCGAGACCGTGAGCCGTTACACGAGCGGCTTCGCCGACACCGGCCCGCACAACCCCGCGTTCGCCGAGGCCGAGCTGCGCACCGCCAGACGGGCGCCGAAGGTGACCCAGCCGTGGACGCCCCACACCGGGCTCGCCGACGTCTACATCGCGATGGGTCAGACCGCCGAGAACGTCGCCGAGCTGAAGAAGGTGAGCCGCCGGACCCAGGACGAGTACGCGCTCCTGTCGCAGAC
>JAJYMD010000194.1 GCA_021787255.1 Actinomycetes bacterium
TCCTCGTCGGGGCGTACGTGAAGATCCCCGGGATGACCAACCTCGAGCAGGTGGACCCGGCCGACGAGCTCCGCACCTACCGCCAGCAGCCGTTCCGCCGGCGCGTGCTCGTCGCGAGCGCCGGCTCGATCATGCACTACGTGATCGCCCTGGTCCTTGGGATCGTGCTCGCGCTGTGGATTGGCGTCCCGTCGCGTACCCAGGTCACCGTCACAGGGTTCACGCACTGGGCGGGGCACGCGAAGACCGCGGCGCAGCTCGCCGGGATGCAGGCCGGCGACAGGGTGCTGTCGGTGGACGGCAAGACCGTGACCACGACGACACAGCTTTCCGAGCGCATCCAGGCGGCGAAGGGTCGCGCGGTCAGGCTGGTCGTCGAGCGCGATGGCCGTCGCTCGACGCTCACCGTCCACCCGGAGCCGGGGCACGTCGCCACGACGGGCAGGGCGAAGGGTCAAGAGGTGCTCGGCAAGGGGCCGGGGAAGACCCAGTGGCTCATCGGTGTCGAGGTCAACGTCACCCCGGTCTTCACGCCGCAGGACCCGTGGCAGGCGGTGGCCTGGGCGGGGCGCGACGTCGGCGACGTCACGCGGCTCACGGTGGTGGGGATCGGCCACGTCTTCTCTCCGAGCGGTCTCACGTCGCTCGTCCACCAGGTGACGAACACCCGGGCGGCAGACGAGGCTGCGGCCAACCCGGCCCGATCGAACCGCATCCTCTCGGTTGTCGAGACGGCCCGGCTCGCCACGCAGGCGGAGGCGAAGGGCCCCTACTACTTCGTCTCCATCCTGATCGCGCTGAACATCGCGCTCGGGCTCTTGAACATGCTCCCGATGCTCCCCCTCGACGGCGGCCACGTGGCGATCGCGCTCTACGAGCGGGTCCGCACCCGGCGGGGGCGGCCCTACTACCAGGCGGACGCGGCCAAGCTCATGCCCGTCGCCTATGCCTTCATGGCAGTGCTGCTCGTCATCGTGGGCTCTGCCGTGTTCCTCGACATCGCCCACCCTCTCGCGAACCCCTTCAGGTAGGGGAGCGGCCTCCGCCCGCAGCGCTTCCGAGCGGGCCGTCCAGCGCGCGCGGCCGGCGCCGCGGCAGAATGGGAGGCGATGCAGCCTTTGTCCACCCTGCTCATGCCGCGCCGCAAGACCCGCAGGATCTACGTCGGCGACGTTGCGATCGGCGACGGCGCCCCCGTCTCGGTCCAGTCGATGACCACGACCAAGACCGCGGACGTCGACGGTACCCTCGCCCAGATCTACGCGCTCGCCGCGGCGGGCGCGGACATCGTCCGCTGCACCTGCAACGAGCAGGCCGCGGCCGAAGGGCTCGCACGCATCATCCCCCGGTCGCCCGTGCCGATCGTCGCGGACATCCACTTCCATTACGAGATGGCCCTCGCCGCCCTGGAGGCAGGCGTCCAGGGGCTCCGGCTCAACCCGGGGAACCTGCGAAAGGAGTCCGAGATCAAGCTCGTCGCGTCCGAGGCGAAGGACCGTGGCGTGCCCATCCGCATCGGGGTGAACGCGGGGTCGCTCCACCCGGACCTCTACAAGAAGTACGGTGGCGTCACGCCCGAGGCGCTCGTCGAGTCGGCGAAGATGGAGCTCGCGTACTTCGAGGACGTCGGGTTCTCCGACGTGAAGATCTCCGTGAAGGCGTCGTCGGTCGCGTTGATGATCGCGGCGTACCGCCTCGCGTCCGAGACCTTCGACCACCCGTTGCACCTCGGGGTGACCGAAGCAGGACCGCCTCCGGCCGGACTGCTGAAGGGCAGCGCGGGGATCGGGACGCTGCTCGCCGAGGGCATCGGCGACACGATCCGCTACTCGCTCACGGCCGACCCCGTCGAAGAGGCGCGTGCCGGGCGCCAGCTCCTCGAGTCGCTCGGGCTGCGCGAGCGCAAAGGCCTCGATCTGATCGCGTGCCCGTCGTGCGGCCGAGCGCAGGTGGACGTCATCGCGGTGGCAAAGGAGGCACAGCAGGCGCTCGAGGACCGGAACCTCCCGATCCAGGTTGCGGTCATGGGCTGCGTGGTGAACGGGCCGGGCGAGGCGCGTAGCGCCGATCTGGGCATCGCTGCGGGCAAGCAAAAGGGCCATCTGTTCATCCGAGGCAAGATCGTGCGCGTCGTGGCCGAGTCCGAGATGGTCGAGGCGCTCGTCGCAGAGGCAGAGCGGCTGGTGGCCGAGGGTGTCGAGGCCCGGCTCGCCGCGGCGGACTCCACCGCCGAGGCCGAGGCGGAGGCGGACCGCCGGGCGCTCCTCGACGGCGGCGGCGCCGACCCGAACGCCTCGGAGGTGCGGGTGGGGCGGATCCGTGCGCGCTCGGGCGGGGCGGGCTCGGGCGGGGCGGGCTCGCCCGAGAAGGCGTAGCGCCGGGCAAGTCTCGGTACGCGGTGTCGAGCCCGCGCCGTCGCGAAGCTGAGGTCGCGTCCCGGTCTACGCTCGAGTCGTGACCGACGCCGACGCAACCGCCGACGACGGCCGCATGGCGGCGCATGGCGGCGCGCCGGGCGCGAAGGGCGCGCTGACCCCTCGCGCCGAGGACTTCCCCCGCTGGTACCAGGAGGTCGTCGCGCGCGCCGAGATGGCCGACAACGGGCCGGTGCGCGGCACCATGGTGATCAGGCCCTGGGGCTACGAGATCTGGGAGCGGCTCCAAGCGGCCCTCGACGAGCGGATCAAGGCAGCCGGCGCGCACAACGCGTACTTCCCGTTGTTCATCCCCGAAGCCTTCATGCGCCTCGAGGCTCAGCACGTCGCGGGCTTCGACCCGGAGCTGTGGGTCGTGACGCACGGCGGCGGGCGGGAGCTCGAGGAGCCCGTCGTCGTGAGGCCGACCAGCGAGACGGTGGTCAACCACTTCTTCGCGAAGTGGGTCCAGAGCCACCGGGACCTTCCCTTGCTCGTGAACCAGTGGTGCAACGTCGTGCGCTGGGAGCTGCGGCCGCGGCTCTTCCTGCGCACGACGGAGTTCCTCTGGCAGGAGGGCCACACGGCGCACGCGGACGAGGCCGGTGCCCGTGACTACGCGTTGCGGATCTTGACCGACGTCTACCAGGACGCGATGGAGCAAGTCGCGGCGGTCCCGGTGCTCGTCGGTCACAAGACCGAACGCGAGCGCTTCGCCGGCGCGGTGCGAACCTGGACCTGCGAGGGGATGATGGGTGACGGCAAGGCGCTGCAGATGGGCACGAGCCACGAGCTCGGGCAGAATTTCGCGCAGGCCTTCGGCATCCAGTACTCGGACGCGACCGGCGTGCTGCGCCACGTGTGGCAGACGTCGTGGGGCGCGTCGACCCGCCTCGTGGGTGCGTTGATCATGTCCCACGGCGACGACTTCGGCCTTCGGCTCCCGCCGGCTCTCGCGCCCGTGGAGGTGGTGGTGCTGTGCGTGCGCGAAGACGACGCGGTGCGCCGAGCTGCGTCCGCGCTCGCGGACGAGCTCCGACGAGCGGGCAGACGCGTGCACCTGGACGACCGCACGGACACGGGCTTCGGCCGGCGCACCGTCGACTGGGAGCTGAAGGGCGTGCCGGTGCGGGTCGAGGTCGGGCCCCGGGACCTTGCGCAGGGCAGCGTGACGGTGGTCACGCGCCACACCCGGACGAAGCAGGCCGTGGCGCTCGGTGGGGTCGCCGACGCGGTGGAGCGCATCTGCGGACGGGCTGCTGGCGAGCTGAGGGCTGAGGCGCTCGCCTTCAGAGAGTCGCGCACCGCGTCCGTCGGCTCTCTGGAGGAAGCGGTCGAGGCAGGCGCGTCGGGCTTCGCCCGTGTCCCCTGGAAGGCGGTCAGGGAGGAGGGGGAGCTGCAGCTCGCGTCCGAGGCCCTCAGCGTGCGCTGCCTCCAGCGTGACGACGGCGGGCTCGCGTCGGCCGGCGAGGCCGACGACGCGCTCGTCGCAGTGGTGGGTCGGTCCTACTGAGCGGCGCGCCGGGCCCGTGCCGGCCGGAGCGCTTCGGTTGGTATACTTCGTGGGCTGTCCGGTCTCATTGCAGGACCCTGTTGAAAGCGTGGGCCGCCGCCCACGCTTTCGTCGTGAAGGGGGCCGGCCGGCCTTGCCGGGCTGCCACACGCCCGGTCGGGAGAAGAGCCAGCGCAGGGCGAGCGCCGAGAGACGAAGGGAGGTGCCGACGATGGTCGAAGGACTCGCGGAGACGCTGTACGAAGCGCTGTCGTCGGTCGTGGGCACCCTTGGGCTCGAATTGGTCGACGTCGAGGTGTCCGGCGCCACCGTGAGGGTGATCGTGGATCGTGACGGGGGCGTGGACCTCGACGCGTTGGCGGAGGCGAACCATGCGGTGTCCGGCGCGCTCGACCGGCTCGACCCCATCCCCGGCCGCTACACGCTCGAGGTGTCCAGCCCGGGCCTGGAGCGCCGCCTTCGCAGGCCGGCGCACTTCGCGCGCGCGCTCGAAGAGACCGTGTCGGTTCGGCTCCTGCCGGGCACCGGCGACGTCCGACGCCTCCGGGGGCGGATCGCCGAGGCGGACGAGCACGGCGTGCGGCTGGAGGGGCCCGAGGTGCCCGGTGGCTCGGCGTACGTCTCCTACGAGACCATCGAACGGGCGCGCACGGTGTTCGAGTGGGGACCCGACCCGGCGCCGTCGCCCAGCCGGGCAAGGGCGCCCAAGCGCACGACGCCCGAGCGCAGAGAGAGGGCCACGACGTCATGAGCAAGACCAACTTCGAATTCCTCGACGCGCTGGGCCAGATCGCGCGCGACAAGGGGATCTCCGTCGAGACGTTGCTCGACGCGCT
>JAJYMD010000045.1 GCA_021787255.1 Actinomycetes bacterium
CCGAACAGATGTTCTCTTTACCTATGGAGAGGAGCCCCCGAGGACAACTTCACCTCGATTCCCACCTACAACCACGCGTACGATCTTCCAAGCGCGGGAGCCTCCACTGATTCCAGGGTGGTCCACGCGGACTCGAGCACGACACAGTGCTCGCCCGGAGCTACGCGATGTGGCTTGCTACGCATGCCAACGACGCACCGAAGGCCAAGCGCCTCCTCGCGGCTTGACATCGATAGGAGCATCAGGACGATCGACGTTGCGTGCGCAAGAGTTTAGGCTCCAAGCGAATCTCGCCGCGGTCCAACTGTCAAGAGACCAGACGGACCACCGTCCGCGCCGTCGGTGCTCCGCGGGCGGAAATGGTCTCCGCAGCCAGAAGTGTGTGGCCTCGAGCTTGCGCAAGCTCGAGGAGAGCCATGTGGCTTAGGTGGAGCTTGAGTGTCGCTTCCTTCCCGACGGCGATGGCGTAGCTCCGCTCGGCGAGGACGGCGCTCCCTCTGCTGAGCCTCAAGGCACCCCGGCACGCGACCTTGGAGCAATGGAGCGTCACGGCGACCTCGCCTCCTCGCACCGCGAGCTGACGTGCTGGAGAGGTCACAATGGCGTGTGCCTGTCCGACGAGCACGATCGATCGTGTGACGCTTGCTCCACCGTTCACCGTCACTTCGGCGATGACGCCCAGGTGCCCGTTCCGCGCCAACTCGATCAAGTGTGCTCCTGCCGTGTCGAGGTTAATGACCAGGGCCGACCGTGATCCAGCGGCGAGCGTGTAGTTGCCCGAGCCGAGGATCTGGCTCCCATGCGCGAGTCTGACCGTTCCTTTACAGGCTGTTGGCGTGTCGCAGGACAGCTCGAGACGCACCTTGCTCCTCCAGACCGGAGGAAGAGAAGTGCTCAGCCCGACAATGGGCAGCGGAGTAGGTCGAGGCGGGGATTGCGGGAACGTGATGGGCGGAGGCGTCGCCGTTGGCGTCCCGCCGCCACCGCCAACGGTGCCGCCGGTGCCTCCCGCACCACCGGTCGAACCGGCCGTCACAACCGCGATGGGCGTGCCGGTGAGATCCGAGATGAGCGGTGTGCTGCTCGTGTTGTTTAGCGTCGCCGTCGCGCAGTCGGTCGAGGCGTCGAAGGTCTGAGGCGACATCTCGATCCAGCTCGAGCCGTCGTAGTAGTCGAGGGACTCGCCCGGTGTCAGCCCGCACACGGTGAGATCGAGCGAGGTGAACGAGTCGTTTGAGGACACAGAGACGTCCATGTACGTCCCGGTCGATCCCACCGGAGCGGAGGACTCGGGGTCCGTCGCGTAGGTGGAAACGGTGACACCACCTTCCCCCGTGGCAGACGCACTCACCGAGCCGACGCTCGCGGTCGCCGTGCCGGTCGTAGTGTTCGAAACGCCGCTCGCCGTGTTAATGGCAGTGGGCGGAGCGGGCGGTGCCGTCGCGCTCGTTCCCTGCGTCACCGTCACGAGGTCGTCCGAGTTGCTCGCGGACGTGCCGACGGATGTGGTCACACTGAGGACATCCGGCGTCGTCGCGCTCGTCGGCGTGTTCGCCGGAAGCGTCAGGAGCATGAGGTCGTCGTTGACGATCTGTACGTCGCTCAGCGGGACACTGACGCCGCCGATCGTGACGGCGATCGGATTGCTGAACCCGCTCCCGAAGACGGGGACGGTGGGTGCGTAGCCAGCGTAGCTCGCGTCCGACAGCATCACCTGGGTGGCGCCGATGCCAGTGATGACGGGGACCTGGTCGGTCCCACTTGGTCCGTAGTACCAGAAGGCGCCCGGCAAAATTGGCGACGTCGCCGTGCCGTTCGATACTCGCACTGACACGGGGCCAGGCGCAGGGTTCGGATCGGGAGGCGTCGTCGCGGTGACGTTATATCCACTGACGGGCGGTATGCACGACGACGACGACGTCCCGAGACCGTTGGCGAAGGCGGGTCCGAAGAGCACGCTCGTCGGTGTGGGACCCTCGGCGCACACTGGCCCGCCGATCGAGCTCGAGAAGCCACTTGCAGTGCCAAACGCGTCGCCACCACTGGGAACGCCTACTCCGAGACCGAACGACCCGGGTGTCACGCCGAAGGAAGAGAGTTGACCGTACTCCCAGAAGACCCCGGAATACAGGTAGTAGTTGTTCAATAGCGGCGTCGTCGGGCTGTAGTAGCCGAAGACATCATCCGGGTTGACCGGGGAGGTACCTGCCGGTGTCGTGACGGTTACGTCACCTTTCGTCACTGCCGTGGGGAGCTGCGCCGTAATCGTGCCGTCGTTTTCGACGCTGTAGGAAGTCGCTGGCACGCCGCCGAAGTTGACGGCCGTTGCTCCGGTGAAGCCAGAGCCCTCGATGGTCGCCGAGTCGCCGCTCGTCGTGACAAGCGTGACGATTGGCTTTGTGGTTGGGGTGAAGCTCACTGCTGGCGTGAGCAGAGAGGTCCCGTCGGCATTCGTGACAGTGATCGCCGCCGTCGCCGTAAGTGAGGAAGGTACGGTCACGCTCAGCTGTGTATCGCTATCGACCGTGAACGAAGCGGCGGACGTGCTCCCGAAGTCGACCGCCGTCGTGCCGCTGAAGTTGGTCCCCGTGAGGGTGACAGTGCTTCCGGGGGCAGCCCCGGACGGCCCGTCGACCGACTCCGTCCCGAACGGTACGTAGTCCAGTCCGATGGTCTGTCCGTCCACCTCGGAGATCGCCGGCGTGCCGGACCCGCGCGTGCCGACGCCGATGGTCCCACCTGGATCGTAGAACCAGACGTCGTTTGCGTTGACGGCGGAGGTGCCGTACGGTCCGGTGACGGTGACGTCGACCGGCCCAGGAGTCGACGTCGTGGGAACGGTCCCGGTGATCGAGTCATCGCTGGTCACGGTAAACGACGACGCTGGGATTGTGCCGAAGAGCACCTTGGTCGCGTCGGTGAAGCCGCTCCCACTGATCTGGAAGGTCTGGCCACCTGCTAGTGGCCCTTCGGGTGCGAATGTGGTGTAGGTGATGTTCCCAGTCGCCGGGGGGATGAGCTCGACATTGTCCACCTGCGGGACCTCATCGTAGGTGACCGGAACGGGCACGATCGTGGTTGCCGTTGCAGTCAGGGAGACAGGAACGGTACCGAGGCCGAGCGCTGGCGGGGTGATCTCGAGATCTTGGTCGTCGGACTGGCTGATGGCAGACCCCGAGACAGAGGTGGTCCCGAAGCTCACGCTCGAAGTGCCCCAGAGCCCGAAGCCTTCAAGGTCAACTTGGAACGCGCTCGGGTCGGCGACGCCGACGCTCCCTGCGATGTCGGTCAACAGTGGGGCCGCGACGTAGGTGAAGACGTCACCGGGGTTGCGGGTCGACGTGCCGTTCGGCGTCGACACCGTCACCTCGACCGGCCCTGCCTGAGCCGCTGGCGGTGCTGAGACAGCTATTGTGGTGTCGTCGATGACGTCACCTGCGGCGAGCGGCACGGACGTCGAACCGAACGACACGCTCGTTGCTCCGGTGAAGCCGTACCCGTTGATCGTTACGGGCGCGCCGCCGGATAGCGGCGACGAGTCGCCCGAGATGTAGGTCACGTGAGGTAGGTCGGTTGCCAGTGTAGAGGCGCTGCTTGCCGGTGCAACCCCTGCAAGTACCACCGACCCGCATGTGCTCGCGACGAGTGCCGTGATGCTCATCGCGGCAAAGCGCGTATGTAGCCGTCGTGGCACTCGTCGCCGTATGCCGAAGATCCTCACGACTGGTCTCCCCTGATCCCTGACCGGTGGTTATTGCGCTGCGAACACGCCAACTCGATGTCACCTGCAGCCGCGTCGCGCGAAAAGCATAAGGGTCACGCTGCATGAGAACGATGGAGGGCCGCATACTCGGACAAGGTCGGACACCACGTCCACGATCACTACGAGGGGACATTGCAACGAGTGCCCAGCTCCTCACCGTACGTAGCCGTCCCCGGGCAGCCGCTTGTGAACTACGCCAGGTGTTCGCGGTAAGGACAGCCCTCACAGCCTGTTGCATAACCCCTGGGGTCCGCCCGTCGGCGACTTGCAAAGCTCCTGGTAGCGAGCGCGTCGAATCCACCACCTGACCAGGCGCGATGGCCACGATGGGGCGTACCGCCAGGACGGCTGCGGCGCCCCCGCCCACGACCAAAAGACGATGGTCGCCCTGCTCGTCTGCGCCTACTGCCTGGGCGTGCGCAGCTCCCGACGAATCGAGCGCGCCTGGCAGGTTGACGTCGCCTTCGGCGTGGCCGCGACCAACCAGGCGCCGGACCACACGACGAGCGCGCGATCCCGCCAGGGACACCAAGCGGCCCTGGAGGAGGCGCTCTCGGCGTCGCTGCGGCTCTGCGCGAGAGCCGGCATGGCCAAGGTGGGCCTCGTCCCTTCGCGGAGGTCGAGCTCGCCCTCCGGGAGGAGATAGGGCGGCTCGAGCTCTTCGCCCGCTTTTCGGCCGAGGCTTGAGCCGACGTCGAGGACCGCCAGCGCGAGGCGCTTGCTCACCCCGCCCGCATGCTCACGACGCCACCGGCCGCGCTCGGTCCCTCCTCTTCTTGAGGAGCCGACGCTCGTCAGGCTCCAGCAGCACCATTCCTCCATTGTGCTCTTGCGCGAGGACACGGCGCTGCAGCTTGTAGGGTGAGCATCGCCAAGGCCCAGAGCCCTTGCGGTTGCCTGTTACTAACTAGGCCGGTGATTACTGGACAGTCTGAGCAGTGGTCACTCGACGCCGATGTAGCTGAGGTCGGGCGAGCGGAAGAACCC
>JAJYMD010000092.1 GCA_021787255.1 Actinomycetes bacterium
GGGCCGGTCCCTGCCGCACGCCGTCCTCATGATGATCCCCGAGGCCTGGGAGAACCACGAGGCGATGGACCCGGCCCGCAGGGCCTTCTACGCCTACCACGCCTCGCTCATGGAGCCCTGGGACGGCCCGGCCGCGGTGGTCTTCACCGACGGGACCGTCGTCGGCGCCGTGCTCGACCGCAACGGGTTGCGGCCCGCGCGCTACTGGGTGACCGCCGACGGCCTCGTCGTGCTCTCGAGCGAGGTGGGCGTCCTCGACGTCGACCCGGGCGCGGTCGTGCACAAAGGACGGCTCCAGCCCGGCAGGATGTTCCTCGTCGACACCGCCGAAGGGCGCGTGGTCGAGGACGACGAGGTGAAGGCCGCGCTCGCGGCCGAGCACCCCTACGGCGAGTTCCTCGCCCAGGACCAGGTCCACCTCCACGACCTGCCCGAGCGCCACATGCTCACGCCGCAGCACGCGAGCGTGGTCGCCCATCAGCGCCTCTTCGGCTACACCGCCGAGGAGCTGCGGCTCGTCGTGGCGCCGATGGCGCGCACCGGTACAGAGCCGATCGGCTCGATGGGCACCGACACCCCGATCGCGGTGCTCTCGGAGCGCCCACGCCTGCTCTACGACTACTTCACCCAGCTCTTCGCCCAGGTCACGAACCCCCCGCTCGACGCGATCAGAGAGGAGCTCGTCACCTCGCTCGGCGCGACCATCGGGCCGGAGGGCAACCTGCTCGATGCCCGTCCCGGCCAGTGCCGCCAGATCCTCGTGCCCCAGCCGGTCATCGACCGGGACGACCTGGCGAAGCTCATGTACGTGAACGAGCACACAGAGACCCCCGGCTTCAAGGCGTTCACGATCGACGCGCTCTTCCCGGTGGAAGGCGCCGGCCGGCCCGGGGCGCCCACCGCCGCCGGAGCCCGGGCGCTCCGAGAGGCGCTCGAGGAGGTGCGCCGCCGGGTCTCCGACGCGATCGCCGATGGCGCGAACCTGATCGTCCTCTCCGACCGCCACTCGACGGCGGCGCTCGCGCCGATCCCGTCGCTGCTCGTCACCGCTGCAGTCCACCACCACCTCGTGCGAGAGCGGACGCGCACGAAGGTGGGGCTCGTCGTCGAGACCGGCGACGCGCGCGAGGTGCACCACGTCGCGCTGCTCATCGGCTACGGCGCCGCCGCGGTCAACCCGTACCTCGCGCTCGACTCGATCGACGACATGATCGCCGGCGGCCAGCTGGAGGGCGTCACCGCGCGCCAGGCTCGCAGGCACTACCTGAAGGCGCTGTGCAAGGGCGTCCTGAAGGTCATGTCGAAGATGGGGATCTCGACGGTCGCGTCCTACACCGGGGCGCAGGTCTTCGAGGCGGTCGGGCTCGACCACGAGGTCGTCGACGAGTACTTCACCGGCACCCCCAGCCGGATCGGCGGCGTGGGGCTCGACGTGCTCGCCGCGGAGGTGGCGGCGCGCCACTCGGCGGCCCACCCGACGCGTCCCGAGGAGCGTGCGCACCGCGAGCTCGAGGTCGGCGGGGAGTACCAGTGGCGCCGGGAGGGCGAGCTCCACCTCTTTCACCCGCGCACCGTCTTCAAGCTCCAGCACGCCACCCGCGCCAAGCGCTACGACGTCTTCAAGGAGTACACGAAGGCGGTCGACGACCAGTCCAAGAGGCTCGCGACGCTGCGCGGCCTCTTCGAGCTGCGGCCCGCCGCGGGGGCTCCTTTGCCCCTGGAGGAGGTCGAGCCGGCGAGCGAGATCCTGAAGCGGTTCTCCACCGGCGCGATGTCCTACGGCTCGATCTCGGCGGAGGCCCACGAGACGCTCGCGATCGCGATGAACCGGCTCGGCGCCCGGTCGAACACCGGTGAGGGCGGCGAGGACGCGAGCCGCTTCGTGGCCGACGAGAACGGCGACAGCCGGCGCAGCGCGATCAAGCAGGTCGCCTCGGGACGCTTCGGGGTGACGAGCGAGTACCTCGTGAACGCCGACGACCTCCAGATCAAGATCTCCCAGGGCGCGAAGCCCGGCGAGGGCGGCCAGCTGCCGGGCCACAAGGTCTACCCGTGGATCGCGCGCACCCGGCACTCGACGCCGGGCGTGGGGCTCATCTCGCCTCCCCCGCACCACGACATCTACTCGATCGAGGACATCGCGCAGCTCATCCACGACCTGAAGTCGGCCAACCCCGCGGCGCGCGTCCACGTGAAGCTCGTCGCAGAGGTCGGCGTGGGCACCGTCGCCGCAGGGGTCGCCAAGGCCCGCGCGGACGTGGTGCTCATCTCGGGCCACGACGGGGGGACCGGCGCCGCCCCGCTCACCTCGATCAAGCACGCGGGGATCCCCTGGGAGCTCGGCCTCGCGGAGACCCAGCAGACGCTCGTGGCGAACGGGCTGCGGGACCGGATCGTCGTGCAGGTCGACGGCCAGATGAAGACCGGACGCGACGTCGTGGTCGCCGCCCTCCTCGGCGCAGAGGAGTTCGGCTTCGCGAGCGCGCCGCTCGTCGTGTCCGGCTGCGTGATGATGCGCGTCTGCCACCTCGACACCTGCCCGGTCGGGATCGCCACGCAGAACCCCGCGCTGCGCAAGCGCTTCTCGGGGGACCCCGAATTCGTGACGACGTTCTTCGAGTACGTCGCCGAGGAGGTCCGCGAGCACCTCGCGGCGCTCGGGCTCCGCTCCTTGGACGAGGCGGTGGGCCGCGTCGACCTGCTCGACGCCCGCGCGGCGGTCACCCACTGGAAGGCCGCCGGGCTCGACCTCACTTCGGTGCTCGCAGAGCCCGACGCCCCGCCGGACGCCCCGGCAGCCTCGAGGCGGCGCGTCCGGGAGCAGGACCACGGGCTCGAGCGCGCGCTCGACCACCGCTTCCTCGCCGCCTGCGAGCCCGCGATCGAACGGGGGGAACCGGTCGCCCTGGAGCTCGCCATCTCGAACCGCGACCGGAGCGTCGGCACCATGCTGGGCTCGGAGGTCACCAGGCGCCGCGGCGCGGCCGGCCTCCCCGACGACACGATCCGGCTCACCTTCTTCGGCTCCGCGGGGCAGAGCTTCGGCGCCTTCGTGCCTCGTGGCGTCACCATGCGGCTCTTCGGCGACGCGAACGACTACTTCGGCAAGGGGCTCTCCGGCGGCAGGCTGGTGCTCCGCCCGCCGGAGGGCTCGCGCTTTCGTGCCGAAGAGGAGATCATCGCGGGCAACGTGATCCTCTACGGGGCGACCGCGGGCGAGGCCTTCATCCGCGGGCAGGTGGGGGAGCGGTTCTGCGTGCGCAACTCCGGCGCGCTCGCGGTCGTCGAGGGCGTGGGCGACCACGGGTGCGAGTACATGACCGGCGGCCAGGTGGTGGTGCTCGGCCCGACCGGGCGGAACTTCGCCGCGGGGATGTCCGGTGGGGTCGCCTTCGTCTACGACCCCGACCGGCGGTTCGCAGGGAGGGTCAACCGCGGGATGGTGGAGCTCGAGCCGCTCTCGGAAGCCGACGAGGAGTGGCTCTTCGAGGTGGTCCGCCGCCACCTCGAGGAGACCGGCTCGACGGTGGCCGAGCGGCTGTGCGCGACATGGGGCCGCAGGGGCACCTCCGGCGGTGCGTCCAGAGGCTCGCCCGGGGGAGCGGTGCGCGACATGGTCAAGGTGATGCCCCGCGACTACCGGCGCGTGCTCGAGGCGACGCGCCGCGCCGAGGAGGAAGGCCGCCCCGTCGACGAGGCCGTGATGGCGTCGGCGCATGGCTGACGGGGGGCGGTGAGCCGATGGGGAAGCCGACCGGGTTCATGGAGCACGGTAGGGAGCTGCCGCGCCGGCGTCCGGTCCCCGTGCGCGTGCGGGACTGGAAGGAGGTCTACGAGCCCTTCGGAGAAGAGGCGGTGCGCACGCAGGGCGCGCGCTGCATGGACTGCGGCATCCCGTTCTGCCACGAGGGCTGCCCGCTCGGGAACCTCATCCCCGAGTGGAACGACCTCGTCTACCGGGGCGACTGGCCCGGCGCGAGCGAGCGGTTGCACGCGACCAACAACTTCCCGGAGATGACCGGGCGGCTGTGCCCTGCACCCTGCGAGGCAGCCTGCGTCCTCGGGATCTCGACAGACCCGGTCACGATCGAGCGGATCGAGCTCGAGACCGCAGAGCGCGCGTGGAAAGAGGGGTGGGTGGTGCCCCACGCCCCGGCCACGCGGACGGCCAAGCGCGTGGCGGTGGTGGGCTCGGGGCCCTCGGGGCTCGCCTGCGCGCAGCAGCTCGCACGCGCCGGCCACGACGTCACGGTCTTCGAGCGCGCCGAGCGGCCGGGCGGGCTCCTGCGCTACGGGATCCCCGAGTTCAAGATGGAGAAGCACGTGCTCGACCGCCGGCTCGCCCAGCTGCGGGCAGAGGGGGTGGAGCTCGTGTGCTCGACGACCGTCGGGATCGCGCCGGGCCACGACCGGCCGCTGGCGCCCGGCGGCGCGGAGCGGCCCGTCGGGTCGGGCGGCCCGGACCGGCCCTTCGGGTCGGGCGGCCCGGATCGGCCCTTCGAGCCCGGCGAGGTGCGCGGGGTCGGCGCCGCCTGTGCGCCGGACGTCCGCACGGTGTCGGCCAGGGAGCTCCTCGAGGAGCACGACGCGCTCGTGCTCGCGACCGGCTCGACCGTCCCGAGGGACCTCGCGGTGCCCGGGCGCGAGCTCGCCGGCGTGCACTTCGCGCTCGAGTACCTGAAGCCGGCCAACCTGGTGCAGGAGGGCGCGCTCGACCGCTCGCCGATCGACGCCCGCGGCCGGCAC
>JAJYMD010000073.1 GCA_021787255.1 Actinomycetes bacterium
CCGAGTGGGCGAGGCGCCGAGAAGAGACCGAGGGCAAGTTCGCCGGCAGCCGCGAGGTGCTCCCCTTCCGCCTCCACCTCCTCGACGTCCCCGCGCTCCACGTCCCTGCGACCGTCAGGCGCGGCGAGCGCGCCTTCGGCCTCCGCCTGGACTGGCTGCTCCCCTTCTCCTGCTTCCTCGGTCGCCGCTGCCCCCACTGCGGCGCCGACGCGCCCCTCGTCGCAGGCCGGGACCGGCTGGGCTGCCGGGCGTGCCTGCCGAGGATGGTCATCTCGCCCCCCGCGCGCAAGGCGCCTGCGGCTGCCCGGCCCGAGCCAGGCGCCGCGGACGCGGCCCGGGAAGCCCCCGCCGAAGCCGCCGCGACCGGGAGCGGCGCCGCGGACGCGGCCTCCCCCGGGCGCACGCGGCAGCCGCGCGTCGAGGATGGGCACCCAGACCGGTCGCAGACCGGCGTCGACCGACCAACTGGGCGCACGCCGCGCGACAAGCGGATCGACAAGATCTGGCGCGACGTCGCCAGAGACTTCTGGGACGCGGTGGGCAGCTCGGAGCGGTACGGGTCGGTCGCGCCCCGCTCCCCGCTCGACGCGCTCTACCGCTGCTACGGCCCGGCGGGCCCGTTGCACGCGGTGGGGCTCACCTCCACTGCGCTGCTCCAGGGCAGCCTCTCCGTCCTCCTCGAGGGTGGCGAGGACGGTGCCGACGTGCTCTCGACGGCCGGGACGGTCCACACGAGCAGGGGGTTCGCGCGCTTCGCGTTGCGCTGGCGCCTGGCCGGCAAGGACCCGTCGGTCATCGAGGTCCTCCCCGGCCGGCCGCCGGCTGGAGGCCGCTCGATCCCCACGCCGTCGCGCGGTCGGCTCCCGTTCGGACCGATCCCCGCGTCGGAGGCGCCGCGCCCTCGGGGCCTCGGCCCCGTCGAGACGCTCGTGTGGCAGCGCACGATCTCCGACGGCCTCCCGCTTGTGCTCCGGAGCCTCGCGCTGTACTGGCGGGTGCAGGGGCATCGCCGCCTGGCGACCGTCCGGCCAGGTGCGCTTGCCGCTGGAGTGGTCGCGACGGCACGCCTGCACTCGGAGCTGCGGGGAGGTGCCGAGTGGGCCGCGCGCCGCCACGGCGTCCCGCTCGCAGAGGTCCGAGAGGCGTGCGAGACCCTCGCCGGGGTGCTCGGAGCGGCTGCCGAGCACCTGTGGTGATCCTGGATCGGCATGCGGCCGGCGTGATCGGCTCGATCGGCGCGCGACCGGTGCGACCGACCAAGATGCGACCGGTGCGATCGGTGCGACCGACGAAGATGACCGACGAAGACGAACGAGATCACCGGAGAAGATGACCGAGACGAAGGAGGGGCAGGCAGAAGGAGGGGCAGGCATGCTCATCCACCCCTGGGACGCTGCGCTCGACGACGCAGAATGGCGGGAGTGGCTCGCCTCCAGCGAGCGCTTCGGGGTCCTCGCGGTCAACAACCTCGACCCGGCCCACGCGCCGCTCGTGCTCCCCCTTCACTTCGCGCTCTCAGGCGACGAGCTACTCGTCCACCTTGCCCGTTTGAACCCGGTCTGGCCGCACCTCGAGGCGGCCAGGGAGGTGCGGCTGTCCGTGCACGGGGACTACGCCTACATCCCGACGTACTGGCGGGCGAAGGCGGGCGGACCCGGCGAAGACGGCGTGCCGACCAGCTACTACACCGCCGTGCAGTTCGTCTGCAGGCCCACGATCGTCGACGACCCGCAGGCCAAGGCCGAGATCCTCGCCGCCCAGCTCGACGAGCTCCAACCCGAGGGTCGGCACGCTCCCGTCGTGCCGGACGAGCCCCCGTACGGACCGATGCTCGCGGGGATCCGCGCAGTCCGTCTGCACGTGCTCAGGGTGGAGGCCAAGTTCAAGTACGACGACGCGAACCCTGTCGCCCATCGCGAGCGCGTCGCCGCCCACCTGGAGGCTCGTGACGAGCGGCTCGATGCCGGCGCCGCCGCCCAGCAACGACGACGTCTCGCCGCCGTCGGGAACTGGCGGGACCGCCAGGAGCGTCAGCGGGCCCCGGCCTCCGACGCGCCCTTGCCGACCAGCCGTCGCAGCCAGCCGGGGCCAGGGGCCCGGGCGTCCTCCGCGCAGCGGCACCGGTCCTTCCTGGGCACGTGACCCAGCACCTGCTCCACGTGGGCTCCGCACCCCCGCCACGTCGGGCGCCCGCATCGTCGGCACGTCACGGCTCTGCACATACGGGGTAGGGTATCATGCTCTGTGGGACGTCGAGCCGCGATCGGCGGCGGCCGAGGCCGGCGCGCAGCGGCGGCGGACCACGGAGTGAGGGCGAGCCACGAAGACAGGGCAGGCCACGGAGTGAGGGCGAGCCACGAAGACAGGGCAGGCCGCGGAGTGAGGGCGAGCCACGGAGAGGAGGCTGCCATGGAGCTCCCCGATGACGTCGTGAACGACGCCCGCCGGCGTCTGCACCGTGCGACGGGTCAACTGGCGGCGGTCGATCGGATGCTCGCTGAAGGCTGCGAGTGCAGGGACATCGTGACCCAGCTGTCGGCCGCGACCAAGGCGCTCGAGCAGGTCGGGTTCAAGATCCTGGCAGCCGGCCTCACCTACTGCGTCGAGCATCCCGAGGAAGCCGCCGAGCAGGGGTACCCGCTCGAGGAGCTCCAGCGCATGTTCATGCGCTTGGCGTGAAAGGACGCTCCACAGGGCGCTCCGGTTCGCGTTGGTCTGCCTGGCAGGTCAGGACGGCTCGGATCCCGGCGGCCGCAGCCAACGCACGTGCTCGGTGTCGCCGAGCAACCCGAGCCGACTCTCCAGCACCGCGTTGTTGTCGCACTGGCTGACATGGCGGGCGATCGCGCGGCACTGGCGGGTGCGGTCGACCCTCAGGACGGCGTCGATCTCCTGCTCGTCGCGTCCGACGAAGGCGGTGCCGAACTGGCTGTTCAACGCGCCGGCGACCGAACGGGGGATGGTCCACGCCAAGGTCGCCAGCCCCGGCGCGCCGGACAGCGCCGCCTCGGTGGCCCTGCAGTGGTCGGGATGGCCCGAGATGCCGCCCTCGTCGAAGACGACCAGAAGGTCCGCGTCCACCTCCCGGGCCGCGGCGGCCACTTCTCCGGCCAGCCGCTCGAGCGGCTCGCAGCTCAACGAGCCGTCAGGATGGTCGAGCAGCTCGACCCGTCCGATGCCGAGCTCGCGCGCCGCAGCAGCGAGCTCTGCGCGGCGCAGCTCCCCGAGCTCTGCTCCCACGGGGCCGAGCGTCGACGCCTCGCCTCTCGTGAAGCAGAGCACGGAGACCTTCGCGCCGCGCTCGACGAAGCTGTCGAGCAGCGCTCCCAAGCCGAAGCTCTCGTCATCGGGGTGAGCGCAGACGGCCAGGACCGACGTCGCGCGAGGCAGCTCCCCGCCGCTCTCCGCGAGCGGCGGCCTCATCCCGCGATGCGGCTGAGCGCGCGCTCGAGCGACGAGGCGGCGCGAGCGCCCAGCGCTTCCAGGTCGCCGCTTTCCCCTGGGGGGCCACTCCCTGCCCCTGTGGGGCCGCTCCCTGCGGGGCTATTCCCGGCGGCAAGGAGCGCACGCGGGTCGACGATCGCGACACGCGTCCGCCTGTCGGCGAGCGCCTCCAGGACGACGTTGCAGGGAAGGACGAGCGCGAGCGCAGGGTCCATGTCGAGCGCCCGATGCGCGAGCTCAGGGTTGCAGGCACCCAGGATCTTCAACGGCGCCCGATGCACGCCCAGCTTGGCCTCCAAGGTGGCGGCGACGTCGATCTCGGTGAGGATCCCGAAGCCCTCCTCCAAGAGTGCCTCGCGCACCGCCTTCTCGGCCTCGTCGAGCGGCCGGTCGATGGTCCGTTCGATCGCGTCCATTCGGTCCTCCCCGTGCTTGCGCGTCCTCGGCTCGGGCTCGATCCCGGCCGCGTCTTCGGTTCAGGGTGCTCCCGGCCCGGGTCTTCGGCTCGGGCTCGATCCCGGCCCGCTTCGATTCTGGCCCGATCCTGCCCGCCTCAAGAGGCGGCGTGGGCCCGCGCGTCGATCTGGCGGCGGACCTCGTCCATGTCGAGCTCCTGGACCTTCGTGATCAGCTCTTCGAGGGCGGCTCCAGGGAGCGCGCCGGGCTGGGCGTAGAGGAGCACGTTGTCACGGAAGGCCATCAGCGTCGGGATCGACATGATGCCGAACCGGGCTGCGAGCTCCTGTTGGGCCTCGGTGTCCACCTTCCCGAACACCACGTCGGGATGGGCTTCGGAGGCCGCCTCGAAGATGGGCGCGAACATCCTGCACGGCCCGCACCAGCTGGCCCAGAAGTCGACGAGCACCGTCTCGTTCGAGGTCACCGTCTCGTCGAAATTGCCGTTGTGCAACGCGACCGTCGCCATGACGCCTCCTGTTCGGCGGGTCTGCGGTGCCGCCCGTGCGCCACCGTCCCCTCGTACGTTCCGACCCAGACAACGACCATACCTCCCGGGGTATTCCCGCTCCCGGGGTGTCCCCGTCCTCCCGGGGTGTTCCCGCCAAGGGGCTCCAGGCTCCTGGGGATCCGGGGGGGCCTGGGGGTCCAGGCTCCTGAGGTCCTGGGGGTCCTGGGGGTCCAGTGTCCTCGGGGTCCTGGGGGTCCAGTGTCCTCGGGGTCCTGGGGCTCCTCGGGTCCTTCGATCCTCGTGGCCGGCGGCGGGCGCCGTACCATTCGAGACATGCGCTCCGCCGAGGCGTCCCCCAAGAGCGCGTCGGGTGACGGGACCTCAGAACCGGCGC
>JAJYMD010000393.1 GCA_021787255.1 Actinomycetes bacterium
AAGCGCCTGGACGAGGCAAGCGCCAGCGGCTGGCCAGCGCGACGGAGAGGCGGCAAGCCGACAGCTTCGAGCGTAGCGGACAATTCTTCGCGCATCTCATGACTCCTCTGCCTGCCGCGGGGCGCACCCCCCGCCTCACCTGGAATAGAGCGATAATATGATGAATATGCCCGAGTCGCGAGAGATCTGTGACGCGAGGCCCGGGCTGCTGGAGCGGCTGCGCGGGGTGATCCTGGTCCTGGCGACGCCGTGCACCGCGCGGGGCGAACTCGACCTCGCCCGCTTCCGGCGGCTGAGCTCGCACGTGCTCGGCACGGGCGTCACCGACGTGATGTTCCCGGACTTCGGATCGGAATTCTACAAGCTGTCCAGCGAGGAGCGGCACACCCTGCTCGATGCCCAGCTCGAGGAGACCGCGCCCCACCCCTCGGTATGGGTCATCGTCTCGGTCGCCGAGCAAGCACCCGCCTCGCCGTGGCTGAGGCCCACGTTGCGCTGCGGCGGGGCGCCTCGGCCTGCAACCTCCTGCCGCCGCGCCTGCTCTCTCCCTCGCCCGACGCCGTTCGCGCCCACACCGGCGCCCGTCATCGTGCAGGTCGTCCCGGGCCTCACCGGAGCACAGGTCAGCGTCGAGGATCTTCGGGCACTCGCCGCCGAGCACGGCAGTCTCCGCATCGTCAAGGTCGAGACGAGCCCAGCAGGCCGCCCGGTGGCGGTCCTTGCCGAGGGTAGGCCGGCGCTCTCGTCCCTCGTCCGCTACAGGGGGTCCAGCTCCCCGATGCCCTGCGGCGCGGAGCAACCGGTGTACAGCCCAGCTGACCGTTCACCGAGCTCTACCAGCTCGAGCGGAGCCGATGGTCGACCGGCAACCAGGCGGGAGCCCTCGCCCTCCACCGGCCGCTGCTCCTCTACCTTTCCTACTGGATGCAACAGGTCGAGGTGCTGGTCACGGCCGACAGGCTCATCGCCCTTGGGCGAGGGCTCATCGAGTCGGCCTACTGCCGGGCGCCCGCCCGACAGCTGGACGACCAGGAGATTGACGCGATCGACCGCATCGTCGAGGAGTTCTTTCCCCTGTGGGACCGAGCGAACCGATAGAAAGCCGGCCGGGAGAAGGCGAGTCGCCGACGAGCTGGAACCGACACTGTCAAGCCGGGAAGGATGACATCTCTGTGGAGAACCCAGGTACCGATACCGTCAGCCCGATTCTCGACGCATCGACCGCCCCCGGTTACCTCGCACGTCGCGGAGTGCTCGCGCCCGGCGTCGAGCCTGACCAAGTGGTGGAGCTGGGTGGCGGCGTCTCGAACCTGGTCATCCTGGTCGAGGCGGGGTCGAGCCGACTGGTGCTCAAACAGGCTCGGGGCAGGCTGCTCGTCGAGCAGGAATGGCTGGCCGACACCTCCCGTGCCCTTTCCGAGGCGGCCGCCCTCGCCTTTGCACACCAGCTCACCCCCGGCGCCGTTCCCGAGGTGCTCGACGTCGACGCCGAGTACCACGCGCTCGTGATGACCGCCGCGCCCGCTCACTGGGGTACCTGGAAGGAGGCGCTCCTCACCGGTCACATCGACACCTCGGTCGCCAGACGGGTCGGCGAGCTCAGCGGCACCTGGCATTCGCTCAGCTCACAGGGATCGATGAGGCCCTTCGACGGGCTCACTGCCTTCTGCCAGCTGCGGATCGACCCGTACCATCGCAGCATCGCCGAGCGACACCCCGACCTGGCGGCGCCCATCGAGCTCGCCATCTCCGAACTCGTCTCGGAGGCGAACCGGCGCTGCATCGTCCACGGGGACCTTTCCCCGAAGAACGTGCTCTTCGGCGACGGCGGGCTGTGGGTGATCGACTTCGAGGTCGCGCACCGCGGCAATCCGACCTTCGACTTGGCCTTCCTCTTGACGCATTTGCTCTTGAAGTCGGTCCACCGCCCCGAGGACGCCGCTCGCCATCGCGAATGTGCCGGCGCCTTCCTCGACGGCTACGCGGCCATCGCGGGAACCTCGTTCGTGCCCTTCGACGAAGGGCTCGGGCTGCAGATCGGCTGTCTCCTGCTCGCCCGCGTCGACGGCAAGTCGCCGGCCGAGTACCTGACCGGCGAAGGACGCAAGGTGGCGAGGGCGCTCGGGAGATCACTGGTCCGCGACCCGGTCGCCCCCGATCAGGCCTGGAGATGGCTAGCTGGGGTGGAGCGGTGAGTCGCCGAGCGGCTCGCATCGCCGGGGTCGACGCCTGCGAGGTGCTTGACTCTCGCGGGCGACCAACGGTCTTCTGCGAAGTCACGCTCGCCGACGGGACGAGGGGTGCGGCAAGTGTCCCCTCCGGGGCCTCGACTGGTGGGCATGAGCGTTACGAGCTGAGAGACGGCGGCGAGCGCTACGACGGCCGCGGGGTGCGAAGGGCGGTGGCCAACGTCGTTGACGTGCTGGCTCCGGTGGTGACCGGCCTTCGGGCCGCCGACCAGGAGGAGGTCGATGCGGCCCTTCTCGGCGCCGAGAGCACCCCCGCGCTGTCCCGCCTCGGGGCGAATGCCGTGCTCTCGGTTTCAATAGCCACTGCGCTTGCCGCCGCACGCTCGCTCGGCTGCCCGCTGTACCGCCATCTAGCCGAGGCGCTCGACGTGGAACCCCTGCTGCCGCTTCCGATGGTGAACGTGCTCTCGGGAGGGGCCCACGCCGGCGGCTGTCTCGACGTCCAGGACTTCCTCGTCGTCCCCGTCGCAGCCGAGAGCTTCGCCGAGGCGATCGAGTGGTGCGCGCGCGTTCGGGAGGCGACCGGTCGCCTGGCCTCCCGAGGTGGTCACCAGAGCGCGCTCGTCGCCGACGAGGGTGGCCTTGGGCTCGCGCTCTCGTCGAACCAAGCCGCTCTCGAGCTGCTCTTGGCCGGTATCGAGGACGCAGGCCTCAAACCGGGCGAGGAGATGGCGATCGCTATCGACGTAGCCGCCACTCAGCTCGCCACCGGCTCTGGTTACCGGCTGCGGACCGAGCAGCGATCATTGTCGGCGGCGGAGTGGGTAGCCGAGCTCGACCTCTGGCGACAGCAGTTCCCGATCGTCTCGATTGAGGACCCGCTCTCAGAGGACGATTGGGACGGCTGGCGAGCTAGCACGAGCACCTTCGGGGACGAGCTCCAGCTGCTCGGGGACGACCTGTTCGCCACTGACGTCGAGCGGCTCGACATGGCGATCGCCCGGGGTGTTGCCAACGCCGTGCTCGTGAAGGTGAACCAGATCGGCACGCTCTCGGGCGCTCGCACGTTTGTCGAGCGGGCGCGGTCAACCGGCTATGCCACGGTGATCTCGGCCCGCTCCGGCGAGACCGAGGACTGCTGGCTGGCGGACCTCGCGGTGGGATGGGCCGCCGGACAGATCAAAGTCGGCTCGACCACCCGCTCGGAGCGCACGGCGAAGTGGAACCGGCTCCTGCGGATAGAGCACGCTCTCGGCTGCTCCGCCCGCTTCGCCGGCCGGGCGGCGATCGCCCGGTCGTCCAGGTCCGGGTGATCGTACCGGGACGGCGACCCGTTGCCTTCGGGAGCCTCCATCGCCGGCCCCTGAGCGCGTGGCGGCGCACCGTCGGCGCTTGGTACGGTGCGCTGGCGATAGGGCGGCTGGTGCACGGTCAGTGGTTTATGGCCCTGAGCGAAAGTGAGGTCCTACTGTCCTGATCGAGTGGTTCGGCTGATAAGTCGAATCAGGCTTCGTTCGCGCCGGTGGCTGCAGACACCCGCTAGCAGCAGCGGGCGAGGGGGCGAGGATCGGGCCGGCCGTCTTTACCCAGAGAGGGTGAGACGACACGCACCAGAGCGAGCACGATGCCGTCGGCTGACGTTGTCATGGAAGTTCGCCCGTTGCCGACGAGCAGCTCCTTATTGATCAGTACACGCTCCGCGATCGCGAGGCAGGAGAGGGAATTGCTGGTGTCAACGTCGAGTCCTTACGACGGGCCCCGATGTGCTCGTTGATCGCTTGTCAGACCGTCTCGGAGACCGATGTGCTGTCAGCCCGGCTGACGAGCTCCAGCGCTTCAGCCGTTGGGCCCGGCAGATGAATCGTAATGGGGAGGGTCTTCATGCCATCCTGTTGTCAGTTCGGGGTGTACCGAGCGCCCGGGTCGTCTTTGGTCGGTCCGGAGCGAGCAAGCCGTCGATGGGCCGGTCGAAGAGCAGTCCACATCACCGGGGACCGCCGTCGCCCCGCTCGGCCCCTCCGCCAGCGCATCATCCGCCCCGTCCCGCCGCGAAAGCGCCCGCTGCAGGTGCCAAAGCACCCGGTTGCCGGCGACCCTCGCGGTCGAGACACGAGCGCCCGGCAGCCTCCGCGCTCACGAGCTGCCCGCTCTCCCGGCACGCCCACCGCCGGCTGCGGCCAGGACCGCGCCCATGCACAGCACGGGATCCTCTGCGATCTCCTCCGAGGTCCAATACGCCGAGCCCCCGTCGGCTGTGGTCCCGTCGTGCTCGACGATCCGGACATGCCCGCCGTCAGGATCGGCGCGCAACGCGCCGGTCGCGGTGGCAAAGACGAGCTCCATGCCGTAGTCGTCGCTCCAGCCCGTCTCGCCCCGCGCCGCCGCGCGCCAGAGGGCCGCGAGGCCAGCGGCGGCCCGTTCGGGGTCGTCCGCCCAGGACTCGACGGTCTGCCACTCGACCTGCTCGCCGTCGACGAGCACCGCGACGAAGCGCGCACCGTCGGGGGAGTCGTCATAGAAGTTGGTCCGAAGCC
>JAJYMD010000416.1 GCA_021787255.1 Actinomycetes bacterium
GTCGACTTGCGCACAACCGCCCGGATCGCCGCGTTGAGGCCGGGGCAGTCGCCCCCTCCCGTCAGCACGCCTACCCGCATCGTCTCGTCCCTCTCTGTCTTCCGCCGTCCGGCTCGAGCCGCCTCGGGTGGCGGGCCTGCTCGGGCCGCGGCCCGCCACCCTATCGAGAATCCCGCGGGTGCCGGGTCGTCGAGAATTCAGCGAGGCGTCGTCTCGCGGTGGCGGGGGCGCAAGCGAGCAGTCGCCGCCCGGTAACCATCGAGCTCTACCGTCACCCCCTGGTCGTGCTCCCGCACGCCCGCCGCCGGCGGCTCGGACCGTCGACCCGGCAAAGGGACGAGAGGACAGGAGAGATCGCGTGGAAGACACCTCCACCCCTTCGGGCTCGAAGCCGGCCACGGCCCGCCGGCGAGGTGGGGCAGGCGGCCTGACGCCAGGACATGCCGAGCTGGATCGCGGCCTCGACCGGCCGCGGATTCTGGCTGAGCGCGGTCTGTCCGGCCGCGCCGCGGCCGCCTTCGCCGCGACGGGCATGGCGGCGTGCGTCGTCATGGCCGCCTCGGGCGGGGCGGTCGCGAGCATGGCGGGAGCGATGGCGAGGAGGGCCTCGGACGTGCCGCTCGTCGTCTACTCGGCGCAGGGCTACGACAAGGCCGAGACTCAGGCGTTCTCGAAGCAATACCACATCCCGGTGCAGCTCGACGACAACTCGACCGGTCCGCTGCTCACCCAGATAGAGGCCTCGAGGAACAACCCGAGATGGGGGCTGCTCTGGGTGGACGGGGCCACCGCCTTCGCCGGGCTCGACACCCAGGGCCTGCTGCTCAGGGGCTTCGAGCCGAAGGTGTCGTGGAACTCGCTCGGCAAGCAGGCGCTGCCAAAGGACGAGAGCTACGTGCCGACCGGCGTCACGCTCGCCGGCGCGATGGCCTACAACGCGTCGAAGGTCTCGAGCCCGCCGACGAGCTGGGGACAGCTGCTGTCGGCGAAGTGGAAGGGCCAGATCGGGACGAACGACCCGACCCAGTCCGGTCCCACCTACCCCTTCATCGCGGGGCTGATGAACTACGTCGGCTCCATCGCCAAAGGTGAGCGCTTCTTCCTGCGCCTGAAGCAGAACGGCCTCGTCGTCAACCCGACCAACGGGCCGACCCTCGCCGCGCTCGCCTCCGGGCAGATCAACATCGCCCTCGTGCAGAGCTCGGCGGCGATCGGCGCGACGTTCAGCGACAGGAGCCTCAAGGTGAGGTATCTCAATCCCGTGACGATCCTGCCGAGCGCCATTGGCATCGACGCCAAGGCGTCGAAGCAGGAGCAGCTCGAGGCCGAGCAGTTCGTCGAGTTCGTGCTCTCGCCGGCGGGCCAGAAGGTGATGCAGTCCGGCGACCCGACGGGTGACTCGCTCTACTACCCGGTGCTGAATGGCGTGGCCCCCCTGAAGGCGCTCCCGCCGCTCTCCGGGGTGCGCACGCAGAACATCAACCCATACGTGTGGGGACCACGCGAGAACACCATCAACGCGTGGTTCGAGAAGAACATCGTCCAGTAGCGGTGCTGACACCTCGGCGGCCCCGGGCGCGGCCCGCTCTGCCGAGCACCGAGCGGGCGACGCAGCTCGGGCGTCCGCTGTTGTGGATCGCCCTCGTGTTGACGATCCTTGCCCCCTGCGCGTGCTTCCTCGTCGTCGGCGTCTCGCCCCGGCTGTTCGACCAGGGACGCAGCTGGTTCACGCTGTCCTACGTCGGTCAGATCATGACCGGCATCACGGCCGAGTCGCTCCTCAACTCGACCTGGGTGAGCTGTGCCGCCGCGGGGATCGGGCTCGCGATCGGCTTTCCGATCGCATGGCTGGTCGGTCGCACCGACCTTTCCGGCCGTCAGATCGGAGGCGGCGCGATGTGGCTGGTCCTGCTGCTGCCGTCCTGGTTGCCGGCGATCGGCTGGCAGCGGCTCGTCCAGCCCGACGGCGTGATGTACAGGATCGGGATCGACGCGCCCTTTGTCACGCACGCGATCATGGGGCCCTTCGGGGTCGTGCTGGTCCTCGGGCTCCGCTGCGTGCCGTTCAGCTACCTGGCGATCTCCGCCGCGCTCGCCGGTCTCGGCCAGGAGCTAGAGGACGCCGCCCGGGTCCACGGCGCCGGGCGGCTGGCCGCCCTCCGGCTCGTCGCGCCGATACTCGCTCCTGCGATCACCTCGGCTCTCGCGATCGGCTTCGCGGAGTCGGTGGGCGACTTCGGCGTCGCCTCGACCCTCGCCTACGCCTCGAGCTTCCCGCTCGCGACCTACCAGCTGTACTCCTACATCGGCGGGTTCCCGCCCAACTTCGCGGGCGCGGCGGCGATCGGGTGGCTGCTCGTCGCCTCTGTGGCGGTGCCGCTGGCCCTGCAGGCCCGGGCGCTCAGGTCCCGCTCCTATGCCGTGCTCTCCGGGCGGACCCGCCCCGCGGTCCGGCGCGAGCTGCGGGGATGGGGCAAGGCGGGCGCCGTCACCGTCGCCGGCGGCTACTACGCCGTCGCGCTTGGCGTCCCCGGCTTCGGCGCCGTCAGCAGCTCGCTGCTTGCGGACTTCGGCGCGAGCTTCCGGCTCTCGCTCGCGAACTTTCGGGCGGTCTTCCACGACTCCGGACTGTCCGGGCCGCTCGAGCGCTCGCTCGTGTACGGCGCCATCTGCGCGACCGTCACCGTCGTCGGCGGGCTCGTGCTCGCGACGATGCTCGCCCGCAAGCGGAGCGCCTCGGCGCGGCTGCTCGACTTCCTGCTCCTCGCGTCGGTCGCGCTTCCCGGGGTGGTCTTCGCCGCCGGGTACATCTTCTTCTACAACCTGCCGGCGCTCTCCCGGATCGGAGTCGACATCTACCAGACGGTGACGCTGCTGCTGATCGGCTACGTCGCGTCGAGCCTGCCCACCAACGCTCGCGTCCTGGTCGGCGCGGTCGCCCAGGTCCAGCGGTCGCTGAAGGACGCGGCGCGGGCCCATGGCGCCGGCGCCGCCCGAGCGTTCATGAGAGGCGTGCTGCCGATCCTGTCACGGCCGCTCACCATGGCGTGGCTGTTCACCTTCTGTGGGATCTTCCTCGAGCTCCCGATCTCGGAGCTGCTCTACGCACCCGGCTCCCCGCCAGCGTCGGTCGCGATCGAGGACAACCTCGGGAACTACCACTTCGGTGTGGGCATGGCCCAGGCGGTGACCGCGGTGGGGGTCGCCCTCCTCGCGGTCGTCGTCGTGCTCGGCGGCTACCGGCTGCTCGCGCCGAGGGGATGGCGGCGCCTGGCGGGCACGGGAGGAGGTCTGCGTGGCTGAGCGGGTCAGCTTCGAGCGCGTCGGCAAGCGCTACCAGGGGCAGGTCAAGGCGCTCGAGGACGTCTCACTCGAGGTCGCGGCCGGCACCGTGCTCGTTCTGCTCGGCCCCTCCGGCTCGGGCAAGACCACGCTGCTCAGGTGCCTTGCCGGCATCGAGCGGATCACCTCGGGGCGGATCGCCCTCGGCGGGCGAGAGGTGGCGAGCGCGTCTCGCCACGTGCCTCCGGAGAAGCGGGACCTCGCGATGGTCTTCCAGGACTACGCGCTCTGGCCACACCTCGTCGCCCGCGACAACGTCGCCTTCGCGCTGAGGCGAAGGCACCTGTCGAGGGCCGAGCGAAGGGCGCGGGCAGACGAGATGCTCGAGCGCGTCGGCCTCGGGCGCCTGGGCGACCGCTATCCGAGCGAGCTGTCCGGGGGTGAGCAGCAGCGGGTCGCGCTGGCGCGGGCGCTCGTGGGCGACACGGGGCTCGTGCTGTGCGACGAGCCGCTGTCCAATCTCGACGCCGACCTGCGCGAACGACTACGTGTCGAGATCTCCTCGCTCGTGCGTGGCGCGGGCGCCACGACCGTCTACATCACCCACGACCAGTCCGAGGCCTTCGCCCTCGCCGATCAAGTCGGCGTGCTCGAGCAGGGCCGGCTCGTCCAGGTGGGCTCGCCAGAGGAGATCTACGCCGCGCCGGCCACCCCCTTCGTCGCCCGGTTTACGGGACTCGCGGCCGAGCTCGCCGTCCGTATAAGGACGGGCCCGGCCCGAGGCGGCGAGGTAAGAGGCGCGCATGACGCTTTCACCGAGCCCTCCGGGCCTCGTTGCCGCAGCGTCTTCGAAGGACGGTGGGTCGGCACCGGCCTGGTCGAGGAGCGGGGCGTCGAGGTCGAACCGGCGACGCTCGCCGCCGTCCGCCCGATCCGGGCGCGCCTCGGATCGCCCGGCTCCGCCGCGGGCGCGGGCGTCCTGCTCGTCCGGCCGACCGCGGTCCAACTGTGTGGGACGGAGGGTGACGACCACCACCTCGTCGGTCGCGTCGCCGATGTCGCGTTCCGGGGCCGAGGTTACGAGCACGCCGTCGAGCTCGAGTGCGGCACGAGGGTGAGCGGCGTGTTCTCAGAGCTGCGCGTCGAGCGCGGCAGGCCCGTCGGTCTCCGGCTCGAGTCCTCTGGCTGCCACGTCTTCGGCGTGACAGAGGCCGCCTCAAGCGACGGAGCTGTCCGGGTCGACGAGGGTGCCGAAGGAACGGCGGCGACCACCTGATCCGGCACGCGCCGCGGTCCGAAGAGCGCGACGCAGCTCAGGCCGCGCGCCCGCCGTCCGGGCCCGAGGCCGGCCCGGAACCCGGTCCGAGGGTGCCGACCGCGATCACCGAAGCGGCCAGGATCGCGACGCCAGCTGCGAGGAGCGCGACCT
>JAJYMD010000329.1 GCA_021787255.1 Actinomycetes bacterium
GCTCTCGGTCGCCCGGAGCACCGTCTACGTGCTCATCGCCTCCGGGGAGCTTCCGAGCGTGAAGATCGGCAAGGCCCGGCGGCTGCGGATCGAGGACATCGAGGCGTTCGTCGACCGTCTCGCCGGTGCGCAGCGTGCGACGCAGCGCCGCGGCGCGTGACGCGGCCGGTACTCCTCATCCCGGGGCGAGGTGTACGCGCGTGCAGAATTCCACCGAACCCGTGGCGCCGGCGCCCCATCCTCGCCGCTGCCACCAGGCCGCCAGAGCGGACGTCGGGCCTCTCGTCCCCACGCACACTGCAGTTGAACGAGCTGTGCCCGGGCAGGCCGGGGGGGGTGGGAGGGGAGGGGGGAGGTGAGCGAGGTGAGCGTCCGCAGCGCCCCGAGGCCTGCCGTCGCGGCCACGGCACCGACCAGCAGCGCCGCCAGGGCGGTGAGCCTCCCGCCGCGGCGCCGCGGCATGCGCGTCCTTGTCGTCATGGTCCTCATGCCACCCGGCATGTCGGCACCCCGCTCCGACGCTGCGATCCGCCACGAGACGCGTCGTCCCGCCCGCCTCGAACCGTTGCGATCCGAAGCGGACGGGACGTTTCGACGCGACGACGCTCAGCGTCGACGCGTCGCAGGGCCGATCGCGCCGAGCGCGCCGAGCAGGTCGACGAAGCGCCTCCCGGGCTGCCCGACCACGACGTCGCGCAGGCCGGCGCGGTCCGCCGCCTCCTCTGCACAGAGCGCAGGTGTGCCGAGCCCGACGAACCGCCCGCCCGGCCCGAGCGCGCCGACCAGCGCGACGCTGCGGAGCCCCGAGGCGTCGAGCTGACCGCTCGCCTCGAGGCCGCAGCAGAGCACCGCGAGGTCGAGCGCGCGATCCGAGGAGACCTCGGACATCGCAACCACGACGCCCGGCCAGCGCAGACCGGCCGTCGCCGCCGCCTCGACGAAGCGCGGAGGCCCGGGCGTGCCGGCGATCGCCGCCGCCTCGACGTAGACCGCGACGACCGCGCCGTCGCGCCGTGCGAGCCCGATCGCGTGCCCTCGTCCTTGCCCTGGCGCCACGAGCGACGCAGGGACGAGGGAGAAGGGCCGCGCGGCGGGCTGTGCGAGGGAACGGGCGAAGCGCTCGTGCTCCCTCGCAAGTGGGGACTTCTCGATGGTCGCCACGACGCAAGCCTGGTGGTGTCGGTGCGCCCGGACGCCACGCAGGAACGCTCCGCCACGAGTTACACGCTGTTCGTATCCTCTCTTGCATGGGGATCAACCGCCTCTTCACCGGCGCCGCATCGCGGCGCTCGCGCGCCGTGGCGCTCGCTGCGACGCTCTTCGCCGCAGCGTTCGTCCTCGCTGCGCCCCATGCCGGCGCAGCGACAGCGCCGACAGCGCCTGCGGGCGACCCGTACGCGTCGGCGCTCGCCAACCCGACGGCGAACCTCCCCAGCCCCCGGACAGCGCCCTGCCCCTGGCGCAGGGTCCCAGTGAGCCCGACGATGGCCTACCTCTACGAGCAGTACGACCCGACGGCCGCTTGTGCGCTGCCCTACCTCGTCGCGATCGACCAGGCGCACGCAGACGAGGGGGCGGCACCCATGGTGCTGCCCTCGAACTGGTTCTCCCTCACCCCGGCCGAGCAGATCTTCGTCGCGACCAACCTCGAGCGCGTCGATCGTGGGCTTTCTCCGATCCCTGCCCTCACCACACAGCTCGACCAGGACGCCCAGACGGGCGCCCAACGCGGCACCGACCCCATCTTGAGCGTCGCTCAGTACGAGTCCTGGGGCTGCACGATCAGCTCGGTCTCCGCCAAGACGACCTGGTTCAGCTGTCCGCCCTCGATGCCCGCGTACAGCTACGGGTCGGTGTGGGACGGAGGCAACAGCGACGTCCTGGGGGCGATCTTCGGCTGGATGTACAACGACGGGTGGGGAGGGCCGACACACACCGACAACCGTGACTGCACCTCCCCGACGGCGACAGGCTGCTGGGGGCACCGCGACAACCTGATCGGGCACTGGGGCTGCGGGGCCGACCAGTGCTTCGCCGGCGCCGCGCTCACACCGCAGGGCTGGAGCGGGAATCCCTCCTACGCCGAGATCGTCTTCAACTCGAACGGCGGCATGCTCCCGGGCGACCACGCCGTCTTCACCTGGGCCGGCGAGCAGCCCTACCTCGTCGGCACGCCCCTCGCCGCCCTCCCGGTCCTCCCGGCGGGCGTCCGGGCGGTCGGCGTCGTCGCAGATCCGCGCTGCTCGTCGTGCGGGTGGGTCGTCTCCTCAGACGGCGGGGTCTACACCTTCGGCTCCGCCGGGTTCTACGGCTCGCTCGGCGCCACGCCGCCCGCATCGCCCATCGTCGGCGTCGCAGCGGCTCCGACAGGAGGTGGCTACTGGCTCGTCGGGGCGAATGGCGCGGTGTACGGCTTCGGTGCGGCCCGCTACTACGGATCGATGGCCGGCAGGCATCTCGCCGCTCCGGTCGTCGGCATGGCCGCGACCCCGACAGGAGGTGGCTACTGGCTCGTCGCCTCCGACGGCGGGATCTTCACCTTCGGCAACGCCCGCTTCTACGGCTCGATGGGCGGCCACCACCTCGACAAGCCGGTCGTCGGCATGGCCGCGACCCCGACAGGAGGGGGCTACTGGGAGGTCGCAGCCGACGGCGGGATCTTCACCTTCGGCAACGCCCGCTTCTACGGCTCGACCGGGGGAATAGCGCTCGACGCGCCGATCTCCTCGATGCAGGCCATGCCGACAGGCGGCGGCTACCGCCTCGTCGCCCGGGACGGAGGCGTCTTCGACTTCGGCGACGCGCCGTTCCCCGGCTCCATGGCGGACGAGCTCAAGCCGGCGACAGTCGTCGGTTCGGCGCTCGGCCCGGGCGCTCAGGAGCTCCTCGTCCTGGCCGACGGCGCCGCCTTCGGGCTCGGCGGATAGCGGGGCACAGCACCGCGCAGGCGCGCACGCCAGTGCCCGCCTGCACCCGGCGCGTCGTCGTGCCCTCCCCCTCCATGCTCGGGACAGAAGCGAGCACGAAGGTTCGACGAGGAGGGCACGATGCACACGGACACGCAGGGCACGAACGTGGTGAGCCTCATCCGCCCACGGGTCTCCGACTGCTTCACGGGCGCCGCATCAGGCGTCCGCTTCTACGGCCTCCGGGCGACCGCAGACGCCGATCCCCGCCGCCTCGTCGACGCCTGGCTCGCCTACACGGCCGACTGCTCGGTGCGCGACCTCACCTGGGCCGAGTCCGAGGAGGCCGAGGCACAGGTCCAGTTCTCCCCCGACCGCCCCTCGCGCCTCGCCCGCATCGCGGCGTTCGCCCGCCCCGAGCGCCCCGGTCCGCCCGCCGGCACCTGGTGGGTCGAGGCGTCCGTCGTCCACGCGCTCGCAGAGCGCATCGCGACGCGCGAGGCGTCGCGGCGGGCGGCCGCCTGACCCTTGGCGCGGCGCTTCGGCGCGACGCGTGGAATTCTGCACGCGCGTACACCTCGCCCCGGGATGAGGCGTACCGGCCGCAGCGACGGTGCCGCCAGGTCGCCAAGTTCGATCGGGTGCGGCTCCGCTGGAGGGACTGACTCGTGAACACGCGTGCGCTCCTCGGCCAAGTGGTAGCGCCAGTAGGCCGGCCAGTCTCGGTTCGCGCGCACCGCTCGTAGCTTCAACACTGCTTCGGCACCGTCGACGGACCAACGGGCCCCGGTCACATCCATGCGATCGCGGCAGACGTACCTCACGGCGCCTTCGATCACCCCCGTCGCGATCGGCCACCCATGTGCCAACGCCTCGGGGTAGTTGAGATGGGGCTGCTTGTGCTTGAGGTAGCTTGCGCACTCGTCGGCCTTCTTCCGTTCATCGGCGCCAAGGCCGAGCATGGTGGCCTTGCGACGGATCGCGCCGGCGACGATGCCGGCCCTTCCCTCCAAGACCTCCAGCATTTTCTCGGCCACGAACGCCTCGCCCTGAGGGTCGGTCTCGGCGTAGAAGCAGCGCGCCGCGCCCCAGACGTATTCCAGGACGTGAACGCAGTCGATCACGATCGTGATGTCGATCTCGCGCTTTTTGGCCTCGGCCTTGATGACGTCGATCTGGTGCTTCGCGCCGTCGACGAGCGCGACCCGGGGTCGGAGATGCCCTGGGTCTCGCCGCTCTGCCTCGTCGAAGGCCGCCTTGATGACCTCCTTGGCGTCTTCGATGACGCTGGCCGTCAGCCACTTCGCCTTGGCTTGGGGGGCCTCAGGCTTGGGGCCGTCCTCCTTGCGGGCAAGGATGTCGGACGGCTCCCTCGGCACGGGCTTGCAGTCGTAGACGACGGCCAGCTCAGCCATGCGTTTGCGGTCCTTCTTCTCCCCCCGCGTGAGGCGCGTCTTCAGCTTGTGCTTGGAGGCCTTGGCTGCCTTCTTCGTCGCGGGGCGCAGCCCGTCGGGCCGCATGACGATCCCCTTGCCATCCGCCGAGATCACGAGCGCGTCGGTCTTCGCGGCGGGCTCGCGCTTCGCCTTGTCGTAGAAGCCCTCGACGTCGGCCGCGGCGCGCCGGGTCAGCTCCTCGACCTGGCGCTTTCCGAGCTCCTGTCCACTCGCCCGTTCGATCGCCCCTTGCGCCTCCTCGTAGCTGCCTCGGACGGCCTCGATCGCCGCGAGCTGGCGAAGGCCGTGCGAGTAGCGTTCGATGGGCAGGTTCAGCACCGC
>JAJYMD010000248.1 GCA_021787255.1 Actinomycetes bacterium
GGGGGGGGTGGTCATCGGGCCGCGCTGGACCTGTACCGCCACCGCGGCAGATCCCGTTCCCGGTACGGCGCCGTGAAGAAGGCAAGTGGTCATGCTGACAGAGACGTCGGTGGCGCGCGCGACGACGCATCGCTTGGCAGGGAGAGCACGGGCAGGGCGGCCCCTGCGAAAACGGCGCGCGGTGGCACCGTACCTGTTCCTAGCCCCCTTCTATGTGTTGTTCGCTGTCTTCTTCATCTTCCCGATCGGCTTCACCGCCTATCTGAGCCTGTCCTCGTGGGACGAGGTCGGTCCTATAAAGTTCGTCGGCCTGGCCAACTACAGCCATCTCTTCCACGACCCGACCTTCCTCACCGTCGTATGGAACACGGTCGTCTACATGTTGGGAAGCCTGGTTATCGCCTTCGTCCTGGCACTGCCGCTCGCCTTGGCGCTCAACAGCAAGTACCTTGTGGGACGGTCGATCGCCCGCCTGCTCTACTTCGCGCCGATCGTCACCCCTGGTGTGGCTATCGCCGTCGTCTTCAACCTGATTTTCGGCTCGAACCCCGGAGTGGTGAACGGCGTCCTGCAGGCCTTCGGGCTGAAGCCGGTTTCGTGGCTGCTCAGCACCACGCTATCCAAGATCGTCGTGCTGATCCTCATTGCCTGGCAATATATAGGCCTCACGATGCTTTACTTCCTCGCAGGCTTACAGGGCGTCTCACCGAACCTGCGAGAGGCGGCCCAGCTCGACGGTGCCTCGGGGTGGGGGGTCATCCGCCACGTTGTGCTGCCATCGCTCAGGCCGATGATGCTCTTTGTGCTCGTGACGACCCTCATCGGGTCTTCACAGGTCTTCGACCAGCCATTCGTCCTCACGGCCGGTGGACCGATCAATTCGAGCCTCAGCATCGCCAACTACATCTACCAACAAGGGTTGAGCGACCTCGACTTTGGCTACGCCAGCACGATCGGGGTGGTCCTGCTTGTCGTGGTCACTGCCGCCGGCATCTTGTTGTACAGACGGCTCACTCCGAGCGAGGCGCGCAGATGAAGCGGCGGCGAGTCCTCTTCCGCTTGGCGCTCAACATCCCGGTCTGGGCTCTCGCCCTGCTCATCCTTCTCCCAGTGCTGTGGGCGATCATCGGGTCGTTCAAGTCACAGGGCGACATCTTCTCGAACCCTGTCGAGATCTGGCGCGGCGCCTGGATCTTGAAGGACTACCAGACGATCTTCGCCCAGTGGCCGTTCGCCAGGTGGTACGCCAACAGCATCATTGTGTGCGTCTCGGTGATGATCGGGGCGCTCGTCTTCTCGGCAGCAGGGGGTTTCGCTTTTGCCAAGTACCGTTTCCATGGCAAGAACGTGCTGTTCACGATACTCGTGCTCAGCCTTGCAGTCCCCCCGGTGTCGATCATCATCCCGCTCTTCGCCGAGATAGTGAAAATGCACCTCGCCAACAACCTGTTGGCGCTGATCGTCCCGTTCCTCGCCCCAGCCTTCGGCATCTTCCTCATGAGGCAGTTCATCTCGACGTTGCCGGATGAGCTCATCGAGGCAGCGCGGGTCGACGGTGGGGGCGACGTGTTCATCTTCCGGCGGGTGATCCTCCCGCTGTGCCGCCCGGCGCTCGGCGCACTGGCGATCGTCACCTTCGTCTTCCAATGGGCGAGCTTCCTCTGGCCGCTCATGGTCATCAACTCGAGCTCGAAGTTCGTGCTCCCTCTCGGGCTGTACGCTATCTTCGGTGCCTCGGGTACTGCTGGTACCGCTGCACAGTATGGTGAGATGCTCGCCGCAGCGACACTGATCGCCGTACCGCCGCTCGCGGTGTTCGTGGCACTCCAGCACACGTTCGTCGCTGGGCTCACCATGGGAGCGGTAGAGAAATGACCACGAGGTCGTCCAAAACAGATATGGGGTTTTCGGATGAGGACGGGAGCAAAGAGCAACGTGACGGCGGGTGGTGGCCGGGCAGCAGGGCGGGAGAGCGACTTAGGACTGGACGAGGGCTACAGGGGAAGATGACGGCATCGCTCGCACGACGGCTCCTCTCGGGGGAGATACGCGCTGGCGAGACGCTCGACCCTGAGATGCTCGCGGAGGAGTTCGGGGTGAGCCGAACGGTGGTGCGCGAGTCGGTGCGTGCGCTCAGCGCGAAGGGCATGCTCGATGCCAGACCAAACCGCGGTACGTTCGTCCGGCCGCGCCTCAGCTGGAACCTTCTCGATCCCGAACTCTTGCGCTGGCATGCAGAGGCGGCACCCCCAAATGAGCTGTTCCGCCAACTCGCCGAGGTGAGGGTAATAGTCGAGCCAGATGCTGCACGGTTGGCCGCCCAGAACCGCTCGGAGGCGCAGCTCTCGGCGATCGCCGACGCCCTCTCGGCGATGCAGATGATAGACGCTGCACGAAAGCCCGAAGAGGCGACGCGTGCTGACCTCGCGTTCCACGCCGCCGTGCTGCAGGCGACCGGCAATGAGCTCCTCCAGCAGATCGAGGCGGTCGTCGAGGTAACGCTCTCTCTCCGCGACCGGTTCGTCCATTCCCGCCCCGGCTGGCGGGACCCGGTGCCGGTGCACCGCGAAGTCTACGAAGCTATAGCAGCTGGAGACCAGGAGGCGGCCGCAACAGCGGCAATGAAACTGCTCAAACAGAGCTTCGCCGACCTGGAGACTGTGGCGAGCCAGTCACCACGCGCCACCCGAGCGCGTGTTTCAGCACGACTTGAGACCAGCGGGGCGCAAGGCCAAGGCGGAGAGCGATCCGGTAAGAATCGGTCGAGGAAGGCCAGGGCATGATCATCATCCGAGGCGTCGAGACCGTCGTCGTCAACGCCGAGCTACGGAACTGGGTGTTCGTCAAGGTGATGACGGACGAGCCTGGCCTGGTCGGCTGGGGCGAGGCGACTCTTGAGTGGAAGGCGCGCGCGGTCGTAGGCGCTATAGAGGACCTGACGCCGCTGATCGTCGGCCAGGACGCGCTCCGCACCGAGCACCTGTGGCAGCTCATGCACCGCGGCCAGTTCTTCCAGGGCGGGGTTGTAACAATGAGCGCGATCGCCGGTATCGACCAGGCGCTCTGGGACCTCAAGGCGAAGCACCTCGGCGTGCCGTGTTGGCAGCTCCTTGGCGGGGCGGTGCGCCACTCGCTGCGGATGTACGACCATCTCGGAGGTGGCGACGCCTCCATCACCTACGGCCCGGCTACGGAGTCCCGCTTCGCCGAGGCAGCGACAAAGAGCGTCGCCGAGGGTTTCAGCGCGCTCAAGATCCTGGCGGTCCCCATGGGGGCCGCTCTACCGCAAGGGGCGCAGGTGCGCTCAGCGGCAGGGATCATGGCAGCGGTGCGCGAGGCGGTCGGCGACGAAGTCGACATTATGGTGGACCTCCACGGTAGGACGACGGCGGCGGGTGCTCTCGAGTACGGGCGAGCGCTTGCCTCGTACTCGCCCTGGTTCTTCGAGGAACCCTGCCGGCCGGGCGACCCGCTCGAGCTCGCCGAGGTGGCGCGCCGGCTCCCGTTCCCGGTCGCCTCGGGAGAACGGCTGATCGCGATCCGCGAGTTCCGGGAGCACTTGGAAGCGAGGGCGTGCGCGGTGCTGCAACCCGATGTCTGCCATGTCGGCGGTCCAACGGCATTGCGCAAGATCGCAGCGCTCGCCGAAGACCACCATGTCGTGCTTGCGCCGCACAACCCACTCGGTCCGATCGCCACGCTCGTTAACCAACACCTCGGCTTCAGCACACCCAACTTCTTGATCCAAGAGGTGATGCGGTCCGACGTCCCCTGGCGCGACGACGTTTGCCCGGGCGGGCTCCCGATCGTCAACGGAACCGTCCAGCTCCCCGACGAGACAGGATGGGGGGCGGAGATTGACGAGAAGGAGGCTCGCCGCCACCCCTATCGGCCCGAGCCGGTGCTCAACCTCGTCGACGCGGACGGGTCGGTCCTCGACTGGTGATGAACAGCAGCAAGACAACGGGACCCGAGAGGAGCGCAAGTGGAGCAAGAACTGCTCGAAAAGTGGAGGCGTCGCGGTTTCGTCGTCGTTGAACACCTTCTGAGCGAGGACGAGGTCAAGGACGCCCTGAAGGACGTGTACCAGCACTACATGCCGACCGAGGCGGACTACTACGCCGACCCGCTCAAGTACGGTCAGCTGTTCGACACGGGACCCGGGTGGATCCGTCGTGACTTCCCGTTCCTCGGCGAGTCGCTGCGCCGGCTCGTCGTCAACCCACGGCTCATCGGTTTTGCCGAGGCCGTGCTCGGGACAAACGAGATGATGATCAGCCACTGCCAGATTATCGGCAAGTACGCTGGAAAACGCGACTACGACCAGCAGCTCCACGTCGACTACGGCAACAACACCGTCGTCTTCCCCGACGCCAGCCACGTGGCCGACCTGCCTACGATCACCTACCTGACCGATGTGACGATCGATCACGGGCCCACGTACGTACTCTCCCGCGAGCACACGGCGGGAAGAGACGCCGAGCGCAGCCATCCGCGTGAAGAATTCCCCGAGGGTTATGAGCTCGAGGAGCCGGTGACCGTCCCGGCGGGATCGACGCTGATCTACTCGATGCGCACGCTCCATCGTGGGTCGCGGATGCGCCTTCGGCGAGCCGTCCGCTTCACACTGCACATGGGTTATCGCCGTCGCGACGCGTACT
>JAJYMD010000135.1 GCA_021787255.1 Actinomycetes bacterium
GGCAAGCCGCCCCCCTGGTTCGGGGCGTTCGAGGGAACAACGCGTGGTCGTCAGGTGTTGAAAAAAAGTGAGCCGACAAGAGGGCCGAGGGGCTGAAGGCTTCGAGGAGGTGATTCGAGCGAGGTGAGTTCGACACACCGATTCGACCGGGTGATCCGGCGAAGGACTCTGCGGGCGAGAGCCCGTGGCGACATGTGCAATACGCATCACCGCACTGTTCGAGTGCAGGGGTGGTGACGGGCAGAGCCTGAAGGTTCGGTTGTCGTACGTCCTTTCGACGGGGAACCCGGCGTACAGTTGAAGAAGGCGTCCGGTTCCCGCTCGATCGCGGGACGGACGCCTTCAGCGCGTTCGGGAGTGAAAGCGTTCCAGACCGAGCGCGCGCTCCCATCGACACGCGGCTCGGGACCCGAGGCTCGCGTAGGGGCTTTCGACCCTTCGACGACGCCTCGCGCGGCGCCTACCATCGGAAAGGCGGATGTCCCGTGCAGCTCTTCACCTCTGAGGACGAGCCGAGGGCAGGCCGCAGAAGCGCCGGGCACGCGGAGCGGACGTCCGTAAACCGCGGAAGCCCGGATAGAGAGGCAAAGCGAAGCGGAGCACAAGGAACACGCGGGAACAGAGAAGCCCGTCCGGACGGACAAGGACAAGGAATAGACACACGACAGAAACAGAGAGGAGGTTGCCATGGCGATCGTTCACAGAGAGGCGCGCCAGCTGCCTGACTGGACCGAGCTCGTGCTGCCTGAGCGGTGGCGCCAATTGTTCGACCTGGACCTCGAGCGGGACGGTTGGCTGCGGATCGAGCAGTACCAAGACGGCGGCACATTGGTGCTGCGAAGCGAGGTGCCCGGGGTCGACCCGGAGAAGGACATCGAGGTCACGGTGGGTGACGGCGTCCTGCGGGTACGCGCGCACCGGGAGATGAAGGCCGAGCAGAAGAACAAGAAGGGCTACCGCTCGGAGTTCCGCTACGGCGAGCTGACCCGGACGATCCCGCTTCCCGAAGGGTTCTCCGGGGACGTGAAGGCGACGTACGACAACGGCGTTCTCGAGGTACGAGTCCCGATCCCCGCCGAGAAGGAGCCGGAGGTGAAGAAGGTCCCGGTCACGAGAGTCTGATCAGCAGTTTTTTGCGCCTCTTTTTGCGCCGCGGGATCGTGAGCCCGACGTCCCCGATGCGTCGTCCTCGAGACGGACGCCTCTTCGGCAATGGACGCCTCTTCGGCAATGGACGCGTCTTCGGCAAGGAGTTGTCATGTTGGACGCCCGGGACGACGTGGTGACGGCGGGCCCGGTCCCGTGCGGCGTCGCGAGGCATGAGCCCGGCGAGCCGCCGGTCACGCCGCCCGGCTACCCCTTCAAGGCGGAGCGGGACGTGCGGATCCGCGATGGACGATGCGTGCACGTCCGGCCGATCCGGCCTGACGACGCCCCGAGGCTGGTCGCGTTCCACTCCTCGCTCTCCCCTCAGTCGGTCTATCTCCGGTTCTTCAATTTCCACCCCGTGCTGACTGCGCGGGAAGTCGAGCGCTTCACCCATGTCGACTACGCGGACCGGTTGGCACTGGTGGTGCTGAGCGGAGGCCGGCTCGTCGCCGTGGGGCGGTACGATCGTGTCGAAGGGACCGACGAAGCCGAAGTGGCCTTCGTCGTCGCGGACGGCTTCCAGCACCAGGGGATCGGCACGCTGCTCGCCGACGAGCTCGCCCGTGCAGCCCGAGTCCAAGGCATCCGGGTGTTCGCGGCCGACACCCTGCCGGAGAACGTCCCCATGCTCGAGATGTTCCGCGGTACGGGCTTTCCGGTCGAGACCCGCTTCGAGGAGGGCGTCGTGAAGGTCAGGTTCTCCATCGAGCCCGTTCCTGCCTACCTCGAGGCGCTCGCGCGACGAGAGGCCTCCCGCGTGGTGGATCCGGCGGACGCCGACAGGGGCGAAGGGACCGGGGTGCCGTGCTGATCCTCGGGGGTCCCGTAGGGGACGTGGAGCACGACGGCGGAGGGCACCCTGAGCGCCCCGCGCGGATAGGGGCCGTGCTGCAGGGGATCAGGGACCTCGATCTGGGAGGGGACCTCGTGGTCGCAGAGGCCCATCCCGCCACCCGGGAGGACCTCGTGCGCATCCACGACGAGCAGTACCTGGATGAGCTCGAGGCGTTCTCGCGCCGAGGCGGCGGTCCGCTCGACCCGGACACCTACGTCACCACCACGTCGTGGGACGCAGCCGTGCGTGCGGCCGGCGCAGGCCTGGCAGCGATCGACGCGCTGGAGTCCCAGGGCCAAGGGATCGGGTTCGCCGTCGTCCGCCCGCCTGGGCATCACGCAGGACGTGAGCGTGGAATGGGATTCTGCCTGCTGAACAACGTCGCGCTGTCCGCCAGCGTGCTGGTCGAGCGCGGCGCGCGCGTGCTCATCGTCGACTGGGACGTCCATCACGGCAACGGCACGCAGGAGATCTTCTGGAACGAGCCGGCCGTGCTCTACGTGTCGACGCACCAGTGGCCGCTGTACCCGGGCACCGGCCGACCCGAGGAGGTCGGTGGAGCTGCGGCGATCGGGACCGTCCTGAACGTGCCGGTGCCGCCAGGGGCGACCGGCGACGTCCTCCGGCACGCGTTCGACGACGTCATCGCGCCAGCGGTGGACGCGTTCCGCCCGGACTGGGTGCTCGTGTCTTGCGGGTTCGACGCGCACAGGGATGACCCGCTTGCCGAGCTCATGCTGTCCAGCGCGGACTTCGCGGCGCTCGCCCGCACGGTCGCCGGGTTCGCACCGTCGTCGGGCCGCACGGTGCTGTTCTTGGAGGGTGGCTACGACCTCCAGGCAGTGCGCCACTCGACCGCCGCAACCCTGGGGGCGTTCCTTGGCGGCGTCGGGCCGCCCGAGGAGCCGACCTTCGGCGGGCCGGGTACGGAAGCGGTACGTGCCGCGGCGCTCGCACGCAAGCGGGCGGTCGACGAGGCCTACGACCGCTGGTACGCGCGGGACTCGCTCGACGCGCCAGACGTGCACGACACAGGGCCGCGCCCGCGCTGGCGGGGGATGCCGTGACCCCGCCGACCCGGATCGCCGTGGGCTACGACGGCTCACGCGACGCGGACGCGGCGCTCTCGTGGGCGGCGTCGGTCGCGGCCGCGCTCGGCGCAGAGGTTCGCGTCATCCACGCGGTCGGGATCCTCGAGCACGCCGGCCTCTCGGTCGTCTCGGCGCACGAGGAACGGGCTCGGTTGGTCGCCAGCCGGGCAGGGTTGGACCCGGCCCGCTTCGAGTGGCGGGTCCTCGACGGCGATCCCGACTCGGTCCTGTGCCGGGTCGCCGAGGGGGAGGACGGCGCAGACCTTCTCGTGGTCGGCACGCGCGGGGCAGGCGCACATCCCGACAAGCTCCTCGGCAGCACGAGCCTCTGCCTGGCGGAGCGGGCGCCCGTGCCCGTGGTGGTGGTGCCGGTGCCGTCCGAGGACGTGACGCGAAGCTCGACCGGTGGAGCGGTTCCGGCGCGAGGGTGACGACCTCCTCCACGGTCCCCGGCGTTCTCCTCGAGGGTCCTTCTTCGAGGGGTCCCTGTCTTCGCGCTGGCCGAACCGGATGGCGAGGCAGGCTCGGCACGGGCGCGCATCAGACGGGCACGCGCCAGGTGAGCGAGGTGCCGCCGCCTTCCGGCGTGCTGACCGCCAGCTCGCCGCCGAGCCCCTCTGCGCGCCGGCGGAGGTTCACGAGGCCGAGGCCCCGACCGCCACCACGGCTGCCGGGCGAACCGGAGAACCCGCGGCCGTTGTCGACGACCTCGAGCGTCGCCGTCGAGTCGTCGACCCGCAGGAGCACCGAGGCGCGCGACGCTTCGGCATGTCGGGCGACGTTCGTCAGCGCCTCGCGCACGGTGAAGAGGAGCTGCTCGACCACCGCCTCGGGGAGCTTGGTCTCGACCGGGCCCTCGAAGGAGACGGAGACGTCGAACCCGACGACCGGGCGCAGCTCGCGCACGACGCCGAGCACGCCCGCGCGGACTGCGGAGCCGGCCGCGCTCGTGCGCGCGAGCTCGAAGATGGAGGACCGGATCTGCCGAACCGTCTCGTCGAGATCCCCGATGGCTCGCTGCACGCGCTCGAGCGCCTCTGCTGCGAGCGGTGCCCTCGCGATGCCTTGGAGGGACAACCCAATCGCGAAGAGCCGTTGGATGACCACGTCGTGCAGGTCTCTCGCGATGCGGTCGCGGTCTTCGAGCACGGCGATCTGCCGGACGCGCTCGTGAAGGCGCGCGTTCTCGATCGCGATGGCGGCGGCCTGCGCGAGTGCGACCACGAGGGCCTCGTCGTCCTCGGTGAACTCGGACCAGCCGATCTTGTCGGTGAGGTAGAGGTTGCCGTAGATCACGTCGTGGGCGGCGACGGGGACTCCGAGGAAGGAGCGCATGTGCGGGTGGCCCGGTGGGAACCCCGCGCTGTCCGGATGGTCGGCGATGTTCGCGAGCCGAAGCGGCCTCGGATCGGCGATGAGGAGCCCGAGCACGCCGCGACCGGTGGGCCTGACGCCGATCTCCTGCTCCTCCTCGTCGCTCAGGCCCACGGTGACGAACTCTCGGAGGCCCCCTCGTTCCGCGTCGAGGACACCGAGCGCTCCGTAGCGGGCGGCGGTCATGGAGCACGCC
>JAJYMD010000161.1 GCA_021787255.1 Actinomycetes bacterium
GCGCTCGGGCGGTTAGATCTGGGGGATCGCGCACTCGTGGCGCACGTGCCGAAGGATTTCGTCGAGGCTGCGTGGGCCCGGATCCAGTCCCGCCTCGCCGGCGGTCTCGACCGGATGAGGACGTCACCTGAGCCGGTGGCGGTCGTGGCCGTCGGCGGAGGATCGGCGCTGGTCGAAGAGGAGCTCCCAGGCGCGGCGAAGGTGCTGCGGGTCGACCACGGCGAGGTCGCGAACGCCGTCGGGGCGGCCATGGCCCAGATCGGAGCGGAGGTGGACCGGATCGTCCACGTCGGCTCTGCCGGACGCCGTGCCGCCGTCGAGGAAGTCGCCGCCGATGCCGCGCGTCGCGCGGTCGAGTCCGGGGCTCGCGAAGAGAGCGTCCAGATCGTGGAGGTCGAAGAGATCCCGATCAGTTACCTCCCCGGTGACGCGCTGCGCGTTCGGGTCAAGGCGGTCGGCAGCCTCGCGCCGCTCGTCCCGGGGGAAGGTCGGTCTCGGGAAGGTCGGTCTCGATGAGCGCTCGGGTGGCCGACGAAGCTCGACGTGGCGTCGAAGAACGACCGGAGCCACGCCCTGGCGTCGCTGCGCTCGTCGGCGGGCGTCTCTCCGGGCGCGTGGTGCTCGTCACCGGAGGCTCTCGCAACCTCGGTGCAGAGATCGCGCGGGTCATGGCGGAGGCCGGGGCGGTGCTCGCCGTCAACCACCGCGCCTCTCCTGATGACGCCGCCGCGGTGGTCTCCAGTCTTCCTGGGACCGGCCACCTGGCGGTCGCCGGCGACGTGTCCTGCGAGGAAGGTGTCGACCAGGTCGTGTCGACCGTCGAACGGACGACCCGAGCACACGTCTCGGTGCTCGTGAACAATGTCGGTCCGTTCTCGCTCACGCCGTTCGCCGATCTGCCGGAGCGCGAGTTCGACGCCATCTGGAACGCCAACGTGCGCTCGGCCTATCTCGCTGCCCGTCGAGTCGCCGGCGGCATGCGCTCGGCAGGCTGGGGCCGGGTGGTCAACCTCTCGGCCGGCTCGGCCTTCGGGCGGGACCACTCCGTGTACAGCCTGGCGAAGGCCGCCGTGATCACGCTCACCGAATGCCTCGCGACCGAGCTCGGGCCCGAGGTGACGGTCAACTGCGTCGCACCGGGTCAGATCGCAGAGTCGGCTGACGAGATCTCCGAGATCGACCCCGGTTTCGTGACGCGCACCCTCGCTCGCACGCCGGCCGGGCGTCTTGTCACCCGCCGGGAGGTCGCCGAGCTGGTCGCCCTCTGTGTCGGGCCGGTCTTCGATGCCGTGACCGGTGCGACGATCCCCGCGGACGGAGGAGCCAGGCTCCCGCGAAGTTGATCGCTAGAATGTGGCCTGGCCGGAATGGGCAGTGTGTTCGACTTCGGAAGGGCGCCTGCGAGCGAGGACGCGAACCGAGATACTCACAGTGAACGCGAAGTCGATCGAGGAGCGGTCCGCGGCTGGTGGGGCGACCGGCGGGGCGAAAGCTCTCGTCAAGGGCATCGCCGTCGTGAACCTGCTCGCGGAGCACCGGCACGGCCTGCGTGTCACCGATCTCGCAAGAGAGCTCGACCTTCCCCGGGCGACCACCATCCGACTTGTCGAAGCACTGTGCGCCGCGCGCCTCGTGCGTGCCGACGCCGATGGCCGGTACCGCCTCGGGCCACGCTGCGCGGTGTGGGGATCGAATTTCGTCTCGTCGTTCGAGCTGCGAGATGCAGCCGCGGATCTCATGACCGAGCTCGTCGACGCGTCCAACGAGACCTGCCACCTCGGGATCTGCGAGGCGAGGAGCGTCCTTTACATCCACAAGGTCGAGTGCGCGCACTCGCTGCGGATGGTCAGCCACGTCGGGGGGACCAACCCGTTGCACTCGACCGGGCTCGGCAAGGCGATCCTCGCGTTCCTGCCGGAAGAAGAGCAGGAGGAGTACCTCGCCGGCCCGCTCGAGCGGCGCACCCCCAACACGATCGTCGACGCCCAGATGCTGCGCGCGGAGCTGGACCGTATCCGTGTGCACGGGTACGCGGTCGACGACGTGGAGAACGAGCTTGGAGTGCGTTGCATCGGGGCGCCGATCTTCGATCACGATGGTCGGCTCGCGGGAAGCCTGAGCCTCTCCGGGCCGACCATCCGGATGAGCTGGGAGCGGATGGAGCAGCTGCGGGGACTCGTCGTCGACGCGGCCGGCACGATCTCGGCTCGGCTGGGGCACGGCCTCGGGTCTCGGCCCAGTCAGGTCGATGGGAACGGCAAGGCCCGGCAGCGGCCGGCCGGCCCGCTGCCACGTCTCCGGCGCCCGAGGTCGGTGGAGCGACGCTGACCGCGGGCACCCCTCACCGTGCACGGTGAGGGGTGCCGAGCCCGTTGCCCCGAGGGGCGCAGACGCGATCGAAGTCGGTCCTACTTCAAGACGAAGTCCTGGGGGAAGACGTTCCCGGACACCGGATTGAAGGTCACGCCGCTCAGCTTGGTGGACACGGCATTGAATGTGTAGGTCTCCATCTGCCACACTTCCGGCTCGTTGTCCACCATGTACGTGTCGTACGCCTGCATGGCTCTGACCGTTTGGGAACCGGTCGCGGTCTTCGTGGCGTTGATGAGCGAGTCGAGCTTCGGTGTCGCCGGGATGTCGAGGCCGACGTGGCCCTCGAACGTCACGGCACCTTCCGGGTAGGGAGAATCGAAGTAGCGCCCGAACCCAGCTCCCCAGTTCGCTATCTGCCAACCGGGGCTGTCGCATGTCGCGGTCCCGCAGATGTCGCCGACGATCGAGGTGAACGGCTGCTGGGAAAGATCGAGCACGATCCCCGCTTCGCTTGCGTCGCTCTTGTAGCTCTCCATTTCCTCCGTCATGTACGTGCTCCCAGTGATGTAGACGACAGAAAAGGTGAGCTTCCTTCCCCGCGCGATACCCGCTCCGCAGTCAGAGCTTCCGGTACCGGGTCGCTCGCACACCGCGGGGCCCTTCGAGGGGATCTTCCAGCCGTGCGAGACGAGGAGCCTGCGCGCCGCCGAGATGCTGAACGGGTCCTTCCTCTGGACCGGAGCCATGTACGGGGTCTTGGGCACCGTGGGGATGGGACCGTAGTCCACGTACCCGCCGATCCCGCCGAGGATCGCCTTGATCTGCTCGGGTTGGTTCATGACGTCGTTGAGGGCCTTGCGGATGTAGAGCTGCTTCACGAGCGGTCCCACGACCGGGCTCCGGTAGTTCAAGGAGAGCATGTTGATCGCCATGAGCTCGGAGCGGACGATCTTGTAGCCTGCGCCCTCCACCCGCGGAAGCTCGGCCAGATCGGTGACGGGCACGTAGCCGATGTCGACGCTTCCGGACAGCACGGCATCGAATTCGGCTGTCGACGAGGTGAAGGGGACCTCTTCGAACTCGGCAATGTGCGGCTTGTCCGGGCCTGAGTAGGCCGGGTTCGGCACGAGGGCGACGAACCCGTTGCTTGTGAAGCGCTTCAGCTTCCAAGGCCCGTCGACCACCTGCCAGAGCGGGTTCGTGTCGTACGACGCGATGTCCTTTCCCTGCGCGAGCAGGAAGGAGTAGACGGCGCGTGCGCCGGCCGGGGTCTCGTCGTAGTTCCCGACCGGACCGCTCGCGGATTCCTCGTCCCACGCCTGTTGCGGCATCGGAACGATAGCGGCGAGCTCTGTGTCGGTGAACCAGACCGGGTTGTATGCATGGTTCAGCTTGAAGACGATCGTGCGAGCTCCTTTGACGGTGTAGCTCACCACGTTGTCCGGCATGCTTCCTGGCGTATAGCGTGCCCACTTTGTCTTCTCGGCTTTGAGCAGGTTCATGAAGAAGGTGACATCGCGGGCCGTGAGGGGCGTGCCGTCTGACCACCTGTACTTCTTGAGGGTCACGCTCACGACCGTGTCGCCGTCGCTGTAGACGGGAGGCTTGGCGAGGCTCGCCGCGGAGTTGATCGCCTGGATGCTCGACCGAGCTCCGAGGGTGTACAGCGGAGGCCACATCTTCGCCATGAGGTTGTAATTGGCGAGAATGTTCGTCGCGCCTGTGACGAAGGGGAAGATGTTGTCGGGGGTTCCCTGCGCTCCTTCGGCCATCGTGACGACGCCACTCCGCTGGGCGTGGCTCTTGGCCGTGGCAGCCGATGCAGACGAGGAGAGCCCGGCGTTGATCGCTGCGGCAAGGAAGATGCAGGCCAGCACGGTCGTGCTCGAAGAGAGCGACGAGAGCAGCCTGCGAGCGCCAGCTCGTCCTTCGGGGGTCCGCTGTTCGGAGGTCCGCTGTGGCATGTCCACTCCTTGTCTCGTCCAGGGTCTGGCCTGGTCGCCGTCGCCGTGGGCGAGCAATCCGTGTCGGCCCCAGCGAACGTAGAGTGATAGGTGATCAACCGTCAACTTCGCTGAGGCGGTGTCGCACGCGCTGCACGCGCTTTTCGCGGTCGGCCGTCGCGACGTGGGTGAGGAACCGATCGAGCCGCGTACGGTCGCCGCGTCGTTCGCTCGCCGCGCGTCGCGTCGTTCGGTCGCTCGCTTGGGCTCTACTGCCTGCGCTCGGCTCGACTGCCTGTGCTCGGCTCGGCTGCCTGTGCTCGGCTCTACTGCCCGGGTGACCGCTCGCGCCTGCGGGCGAGCTCGGC
>JAJYMD010000182.1 GCA_021787255.1 Actinomycetes bacterium
GACCTGGAAGGCGAGGTTCGCGGTCATCAGGTTCGCACTGCCGTGTCCCGCGCTCCCGACCACGTACAGGCCGCTCGGCATCGCCCACAGGACCCGGCGCCGAAGCCGGTCGTCGATCCCGCCGGCCCCGCCCGTCTCCTCGACGCCTGCGCCCGGATCCTCGACGCCTGCGCCCGGATCCTCGACGCCTGCGTCCGGATCCTCGACGCGCCCACCCTTCTCCTCGACACCCGCGCCCGTCTGCTCGCCACCCCCTCCCTTCTGCTCGCCACCCCCGCCCGAGCCGCTCGATCCTGCGACAGCCGTCACAGGATCGCTGTCGATGTGAAGTCGGGCAGCTCGGTCGTCGTCGTCGTCGAGACCGAGCGACCCGTCAGGGACCGGACCCGACGCAGCGCCTCGCCGAAGAGGTTGGCAGCCTCTGCGCGGTCACGCGCGAAGGTCGCGAACCTGGGAGCGTTCCCGGACGGCGCGTGGTAGCAGGACTCCGCGGCGTCGTACTCGAGCCCGTAGGCACGCGCGAGCAGCTGGGTGATGGTCGTGTCGGGAGACGGCAGGTCGTCGTTGAATGTCTGCGCGCTGTTCGCCATCGCCGCGCACACCGTGCGCACGGCGGCCGGGCCCTTTCGGGCGGCGACCAGCCTCTGCACGTCGGCCCCGTCGCCTTCGAGCGTGCCGACGTCCTGGCCGAGGTGCGTGCTCGTCACCCAGCTCTTGAGCTGCTGGGCCGGCGTGCCCGACACGCCGTGACCCAGCGAGACGAAGGCGACGACCCCCAGCGCGACGACCACGAGCGCCCCGAACAGGATCCACGTCCTGCTGATCACCGGTGCCGGTCCGGCACGCCGGTCATCGCGCGACGAGCAGGTGGTAGTCGCGCCGCCCTCGCCGCAGCACGACGTAGCGGTCGTGCAGGAGGTCACCAGAGCCGAGCACCCGTCCGCCGTCCTCCACGCGCCGGTTGTTCACGTAGGCGCCTCCCTGCGAGACCACCCGGCGCGCCTCGCCCTTCGAGGCGACGAGGCCAGACGACGCCAGCGCGTCCACGAGGCTCACCTCGCCCCGCAGCAGCGCATCGCGCGCGACGCTGCTCGACGGGGCGTCCCCGACCACCTCGAGCAGGGTCGGCTCGTCGAGGGAGGCGATCGACTCGCCGAACAGCGCGCGCGACGCGCGCTCTGCCCTGCCGGTCTCGGCTTCGCCGTGGAGCAGCGTGGTCACCTCGTGCGCGAGCGCGCGCTGCGCGGCGCGCCGCTCCGGGTGCTCGGCGGTCTCGAGGTCGAGCGACTCGATGCGGTCGTGGTCCAGGAACGTGAAGTACCGGAGGTACCTGCCCACCACCGCATCCTCGGTCTGCAGGAGGAATTGGTAGAAGCGGTACGGGCTCGTGAGCGACGGGTCGAGCCACACGGCTCCCGATGCGGTCTTGCCGAACTTCGTGCCGTCGGCCTTCAGGACCAGCGGCGTGGTCATGCCGTGCGCGACCTTTCCCGATAGCTTGCGGATGAGCTCGACACCCATCGTGATGTTGCCCCACTGGTCGCTGCCTCCGACCTGCAGCTCGCAGCCGTAGTCCTCGTGGAGCCGGAGGAAGTCATAGGCCTGGAGCAGCATGTAGCTGAACTCGGTGTAGGAGATGCCCTGGTCCAAGCGCTCGAAGCGCGTGCGGACGGCCTCCTTGGCCACCATCTGGTTCACGGTGAAGTGCTTGCCAACGTCGCGCAGGAAGTCGATCACCGACAGGCGCGAGAGCCACGCGCTGTTGTCGAGCAGAAGGCCGTCCTCCACGTCGACGAACCGGGCCAGCTGGGCCCGGATACCCTCCAGGTTGGCCGCCAACGTGTCGGCGCTCAGGAGCTGGCGCTCGTCGGTCCTGCCGCCCGGGTCGCCGATCATGCCGGTCCCCCCGCCACACAGCGCGATCGGCCTGTGGCCGGCCAGCTGGAAGCGGCGCAGCGTCACGAGCTGCAGCAGGCTCCCGACGTGGAGGCTCCTGAACGACGGGTCGAAGCCGATGTAGAACGTCAGCCGCCCGCCGTCGAGCCGGGACCACAGCGCGTCGTCGGTCACCTGGTGCACCAGGCCGCGAAAGCGCAGATCCTCCGAGAAGCTCGGCACTCGACCAGCCTGCCATATGCGTCGTCGCGGTCACCCGCAGCGTTGCTCGCTGCCCGAAGCGAGGGCGCGCCGGGCGGGTCCGAGGAGGCCGAGCTCGCCGAGCGCGTCCCCGACCGCCGCATGCACGCGCTGGTGGACCGCCACGTTCTCCTGCCGTGAGGGCACACGCGCCCGCACCACGGTGACCCCCGAGCTCCGGGTTCCCGCCCGCACCGCCTCAACCAGCTCGCGCGGCGTGCTGACATCGGCGGTCCGGGCGCCGAGACCCGCTGCCGCCTCGAGCACGTCGGGGGCCTGGGGCGCCGCGAAGACCCGCTCGAACAGCGCGTGGTCGATCCCACCGGCCTGCGGGAGGAACTCGAAGATGCCGCCGCCGGCGTTGTCGACCACGACGATCGTGCAGCTCTGCCCCGCGGCCTCGGCGGTGCCCGCCGGCGCGACCAGAGAGGAGAGGTCGTGGAAGAACGCCAGGTCTCCCACGAGCGCGACCACGGGGCCGCAGCCGGCAGCGGCCGCGCCGAGCGACGTGGCGCACGAGCCGTCGATGCCGTTCGCGCCCCGGTTGGCGAGCACCACGGGCGGCGCCGGGCGCACGGGGGCGAACCACTCGAGGTCGCGCACCGGCATCGAAGAGGAGACGACGACAGTCGCGCCCTCCGGCACCGCTTGGAAGAGGCGCCGCGCCAGCATGGGCTCGCTCAGCTGCCTGTCGCCGAGCGCCGTGTCGATGGCCTTCTGCGCGACGCGCTCGGCGTCTTGCCACCCCTCGAGCCACCCCGGGGACGGCCGGGGCGCCGGGACCTCCAGCGCAGCCGCCAGCCAGCTCTTGGGGTCGGCGCGGTGGACGACCGCGACGCGCCGTTCCGGGTCCTCCCATCGCCACCACGGGTCGACCGCGATCACCTCGGCTCGGGCGCAGAACCCCCCGAGCGCGCTCGACGCCCACGACGCGCCGAGCCTCACGACCACGTCGGGACGCAGGGGGCCGGGCGCGTGGCGGGCGAGCGCGTCGGCCGCCGCGACGACGTGGTCGTGCGGGACGCGGCACCCCGAGCGCGGGTCCGCGAGCACCGGCCAGCCCAGGTGATCGGCGAGCGCGAGCACCAGCTCGTGCGGCCCGCACCCTGCACCGGCGAGGAGGACCCCGTTCGCCGCCGGCCAGCTCCAGGGCTCCTCGACCCCGCCGTGCGCCACCACGCAATGCGCCGGGGATCCGGCGGCCCGGCCCTCGGGCAACGGCCCCGGCTCGCCGACGAGCGGCTCTCGGAACGCGAGGTTCAGGTGGACGGGCCCCGGCCCCATCGGCCCCGACACCGCCTCGGCGACGGCGCGCGCCCCGAGCGACCGCCACGACCAGGCGGTCTCCTCGAGCGGCACGCCCGGATCGGCCGCCCACCTGAGCGCGCCCGAGTAGAGGCCGGACTGGTCGATCGTCTGCGCCGCGCCCACGCCGTGCAGCTCGGGCGGGCGATCCGCGGTGCAGACGACCAGCGGCACGCGCCCGTGGTGCGCCTCGACGACCGCGGGGTGGAGCTCCGCTGCTGCGGTGCCGCTCGTCACGCACACGACGACGGGCCGGCCGGAGGCGCTCGCGAGCCCGAGCGCGAAGAACCCCGCAGCACGCTCGTCCAAGCGGACGTGGAGCCGGAGCTCGGCGCGGCCGGCGAGCGCGAGCGCGAGCGGGGTCGAGCGCGAGCCTGGGCAGACCACCGCGTCGCGCACTCCGGCGCGGACCCACTCGTCTACGAGGGTCGCCGAGAAGGTCGCCTGCACGGCTACGCTCATCGCACGTGCTGCACGCCGAGACGAGCGGGTCGGGCCCGCGCCTCGTGCTCGCGCACGGCTTCACCCAGACCGCGCGCTCGTGGGGACGCTTCGGCGAGCTGATCGGAGCCGGCCGCGAGCTCGTCCGCGTCGACCTGCCGGGCCACGGGGGGTCCGCCGAGGTCCGGGCGGACCTCGCAGAGAGCGCAGCGCTGCTCGTGGAGGTCGCCTCCGCTGACGGGGCGCCCTTCGACCTGCTCGGCTACTCCCTGGGAGGGCGTGTCGCACTCCACGCGGCGCTGGCGGCGCCGAGCGGCCTGCGCCGTCTCGTCCTCATCGGCGCGACCGGAGGCATCGAGGACCCGGCGGCCCGCGAGGAGCGCCGGCGCCGGGACGAGGCGCTCGCCGCGCAGGCGGAGGCGGACCTCGAGGAGTTCCTCGTTCGTTGGGTCGCCTCGCCGATGTTCGCCGGGCTCGCCGACCCGGGCCTCGGCGAGCGGCGTCGCAACAGCCCGGCAGGGCTCGCGTCCAGCCTCAGGCTCGCGGGCACCGGGACCCAGGAGTCGTTGTGGGACCGGCTCGGCGAGGTCCGTGTGCCGCTCCTCGCGCTCGCCGGCGCCGGCGACGTCCGCTTCGCGCTCGCGGCGGCGCGCCTCGCGCACGGGGTGCCCGCGGGGGTCTTCTCGCTCGTCCCGGGCGCGGGCCATGCCGCGCACCTCGCCCAGCCCGCGTGCTGC
>JAJYMD010000399.1 GCA_021787255.1 Actinomycetes bacterium
CGGACCTGGGCACCTCGTGGGTGGCAGAGTCGAGCTACCCCGGGGCGCCGGCCTCCACAGCCCACCTGCCGACGGGTGCGCCCACAGGCACGATCGACGCGCTGGTGGCGCGATCGAGCACCCAGGCGTGGGTGCTCGAGATGTACCGGGGCGGGTTGCTCACGACGAGCGACGGCGGCCGCAGCTGGCACGACGCCTTGCCCGCGACCATCAGCCAACGCGTTGGCACACTGATCCGCGCGCTCGCCGTGGTCACTCCCACACGCGCGTACATAGCCGCGCACGCCTTCTCGCCCACGATCCATGGCGGGCTGTGGCGCACCGCAGACGGCGGTCGGACCTGGAAGCGCGTCCGGTAGCAGCGTCGCCCGGGCTGCACCTCACGCGCCTGGATCGCCAAGGAGGGCAGGAGGCACGTCACGCCACCGTGACGTGGCCGCCGGATCAGCGGTCCATAGCGGCCCTGGCACGGTGTCCCCGAAGAACGCGACCAGTTCGGCGCAAGGGGCACCCCTAACGCTGGGTCGGGGGCGCCGAATGTTCTCGCTGGCAAGGACGCTCCTTCGCCCCAAGGTTGTTTACGACTCGTCGAACTCGTTGAGCGTGTCGAGGCCTACTATCGAGCTGCGCTGCTCGCGGAGCCCACGAGAAGCTTCGTTTCCCCAAAGGCCGATCCCGATGTTCCCGGCGTTGTCGCAACGGCGAAACAGGTCGTGACCGTAGGGCACGTCATGTCGCTGACGGCGAGTACGTCAGAGGGAACCGCCTGGGTGGCCCACGTCACGCCGCCGTCGGTGCTCGCGAAGATCACTCCGGCCGCACCTTGGCCCCGCTGAACATATCCTGCCGCCCAGCAGTCTTGCGAGGTGCTGCAGGAAACCGAATCGACGAAGGTTGTGGTGCCGGTCGGCAACAAGGCGGACTGCCACGTGCTGCCTCCGTCGTCGCTACGAAGCACCACGGATGGGCTGTGCGTGCCGGGGCTCTGCCCGATGGCGAGACAGTGGGAGGGGTCGACGCACGTCAGGGCGCGCCCCTCGCCTGCGATGGTCTGGCGTGAGACCCAGCTGTTCGTCCACGTGGTGCCGCCATCGACCGTCAGCCACTCGAGCGTGTATGTGGGTTGTCGGCCGGAATCTGCAGAGAAGCCACCCATGACGCTTGCAAGGCCGAGGCAAGTCTGTGAGTTCGTGCACGAGAATGTTGCCGGCTGTGCATTAGACCACGCGGTCCCCCCAGAAGGGGTGGGCTCCCATGGAAGATCTTGGGTCTTCCAGCTCTTCCCGCCGTCGTCGGTACGCATGACGACCGTCTGTGTGACATGTGTGGTTGGCCCCCCCTGCTCTGCGAGCCCGTAGGGGGTGAGCCCGAACGCAAGGCAGGTTGTCGCGTTGAAGCAGTCGAGCTGCATCCAGGTGCCGTCCTGGCCGGGGGTCAACAGCGCCGGGTCCGGCCCGGGGTCGGGTAGAATCGACACCTCCTGCTCGGTCCACGTGGTGCCCCCGTCGGTGGTCGCAAGGAAGAGCTGGGTCCTTTGAGCAGGTCCGACTGCCGCCGCCAAGGGGATTGCCCCGACCATGCAGGTTGTGGCGGTGGGGCAGCTGAACCCCGTGTCCAACCTGACGCCTGAGGGCAGTTCGAGCGGTCGCCAGGTGAGGCCGCCGTCCGTGGTGACCTCACCTGACGTCGGCATCGACACCTCGTTGTGTGTCGGTCCCGCCCCACCGCTCTGAAGCCGGGGGACCGCGACCTCCTGGTAGGTGACGACGTAGCAAGTCGATGGGGTGGGGCAGGTGAGGTTGCGAGGGGCTACGACAGCGCTTGTGGATCGGTAGGAGATTCCGATCGAGCTGACGAGCCGCCAGCCGGCATGTCGGGTCTGCGGCGTCGGGGGCGTGGCGCCATTGGTTGCAAGGAGGCCCGCGATGAGCACGGCAGCCGCTGATCCGACGATCGCCGACCAGACGACATACCGACGTCGCCGGGCGCGCCTGGCACGTTCACGGCCGAGTTGCGACTCGGCGGCTGCGGCCGCCGCCATCCGTTGGCGCACGAGTAGCCATGCGTCCTCGTCGGGGGGTGGGACGTCGGGGAAGACATCTACGAGAAGCTGAAGATCGTCGTCCATGTTGTCAGCTCCGTTCCGTGGCGCGGGCTTCGCGGTCATTGTCAGGTTCTTTGCCGGTGGCTCTCACCAGGTCCCGCAACCGGGCACGAGCGCGTGCGACGCGTGAATGCACCGTGCCTGCCGGGCACCCGAGCGCGACGGCCGCTTCTTCGTAGCCGAGGCCTGCCACCGCAATGAGGTAGAGCGCGTCGCGCTGGTCATCTTCGAGGCCGGCGAGCGCCGAAGCCATCTGTGCCACCTCGACTCTGGCGTCGAGGTCGGCTGCGCTGGCCGCCGTGTTGTCGACCGAGCGCAGTGCCTCGCCACGCAACCGGGCATAGGCAGCGAGTTGGCGCATCTCGCTGCGCCGGTGGTGCCGCACAAGATTGGTGGCGATTCCGAACAACCAAGGCAGCGCGTCGAGTCGTGCCGCGTCGTAGCGGCGGCGGGCGCCGAAGGCCTGGCAGAAGGTCTCCGCGGCGAGGTCGGCCGACTCGTCCCCCACCCGGCGAGCCAGGTACCGGTGGATCACGACGAAGTGGCGCTCCACCAGGATCGAGAATTGGTCGGGATCATGGACCGACGCGGCGATCACCTCTGCGTCGCTGAGAGCCCCCTCCACCTCCATCGCACCACTCTTGCCCGCAGAGTCGACGCGAGTCCCGGAATAGATCGAATTTGAAGACCTCTACGCACCTGTCCCCGAATCCCCCCTCATCGACCTGCTTCAAAGTGTCACGAAGCGCTGGGATGCGGACGCTATGGCGTTACCTATCGTAAACGATAGTTAGCTATACTTTCTGACGTGGACCTATCTGATCCGACCCCGGGCGGTCACGCCGACCCTCGACGGGCCAGTTCTCGCGGTCCTCGCGGCGGCGGGTCACCCCATGACGGTAGGGGAAGTCGCCAAGCTGGTTGTACGCGGGTCCGAGATTGGTGTCCGCCGCTGTCTTGCTCGACTCGTCGATGAGGGGATCGTCAAATCGACCGAGATGGGTCGGAATCGGGTCGAACTGAACCGGGAGCACCTGGCCGCCCCCGTGGCAGAACTGCTCGCCAAATTGCGGCCTGAGCTGTTCGGCCGCATTCGTGCAGAGCTGAGCAAATGGCGCCCCAAGCCCTACTACGCGTGCGTATTCGGTTCAGCCGCCCGCGCGGACGGGGGAACCACCAGCGACATTGATCTACTCCTCGTTCACGCGCCCTTTCCGGGGGACCCGAAGCCACCGAAGCAGAAGCGGATCAGCGATTCGCTCATGCAGATGTTCTCCACGCCACCACCGGTTGTGTCGAGCGAGGCCAAGCGATGGCCGGGCCAGATCGAGCGTCTGCGAGAGAAAGTGCGGGGCTGGACTGGCAACCCTGTCCAAGTCGTGGACCTCTCGTGGGCAGAGTGGGTGACGCACAGAGGCGATCCCGGCCTTTTCGATGAGATGCGTCGCGACGCGATCGAGGTCACTCCGAGATCGGCGCTTGCTGATGCCTTGTTCTCGTCAGAGGGTTGAGTGAGCATGCCGCGCACGCATCGAACGGCTTCATGCACTCCGGACGCGGCGAAGAAACGAGCGGCGATTGCCATGGCCTACCTGGACGCGGCCGATTGCATCCTCAAGGAACGTTCCGGGTTGAAGGAGGAAAACCTCTCGGTTGCCGCGGGAAACGCCGTCCTTGCCGGAATCGCAGCATCGGATGCCATCTGTGGCAAGCGTCTGAGGAAGGTCCACCGAGGTGAGGATCACCGAGGAGCTGCCGATCTGTTGCGCAGTGCTGTCCCGGACGGCAAGCAGTTGGCGACGAAACTTGGTCGACTGTTGGATGTGAAGGATGAGGTTCACTACGGCATCTACTTCATCTCGGCCCGCAAGGCGTCTGACGCTGTCAGGGCGGCCCGGACACTAGTCCGGAGGGCCCAAACTGAAGTGGAGCGATGACGATCGGAGGTGCCCATACCATCGACGGCCAGTTGCCGCCGAGGTGACCCCGAACGCCGGTGGTGGGACACCCTCTTCCACGTCTCGCCGTCGGTGCGACTGACCGCGATGGCTGCCGGATCTTGCTCTACGCCAAGGCCCGTTCGATGACAGCGAGAATCTCGTCCCCGTAACGCTCGAGCCGGATCGGCCCTATCCCGCGACACCGCCCGAGTTGGCTCAACGACGTCGGTGCCGCCATAGCCACGCCTTTCAGTTCGACATCGTTCAATACGACGTAGGCCGGCACCTTGTCTGCTCTGGCGGTCTCGCTCCGCCACTCACGCAGTGCCTGCTCCAACCGCTCACCTTCTGGCGACAGCTCGCCGCCGGCAGCTGGGGCCGCAAGAGTCACGAGGCTTCCCTCGACCCGTACGTCGGATCCGTAGCTGATCTCGGTCCGCATGTCGCCCATGCGCACAAGTGCACCGCTTTGACGGAGCTCGACGACGCGCGCGCGCTGGCCGCCGACTTCAAGTTCGAGACCGATAGCGGCCTCGACCCGGACCGAAGATCGCGGAGGTCGCGCGGCTCG